>JBBQQS010000197.1:0-9065 GCA_038215525.1 Bryobacterales bacterium | reverse complement strand
GCTGCAGAAGTCCGGGGTGCGGTCGGCGCGGCTGAGTACGGACCATGAGTTCGTTCGCCGCATTTACCTTGACCTTACCGGCCGCATTCCTACCCCCCCCCAGAGTCGCGAGGTTGTCAGCAGTCAGGAGCCTGCGAAGCGGGCCGAACTGATCGACAAGCTGCTCTACTCGCCCGAATTCGTCGACCGCTGGGTGTTGTGGTTTGGCGACCTGGTGGGCAACGTGAGCAACAACACCTTCTTCTCCCTGCGGGCCGACGGCCGCAACGCTTACTACTCATGGATGCTCGAGTCGTTTTCGAAGACGATGTCTTTGAAGGACTTGGCATGGAATTCGATTGTCGGCAAGGGCAATAACTTCGACGTTGGCCCCGCCAACTACCTGCTGCGCAGTTCTACGCCCGGCGGCCCGATCCAGGATACCTTCGACACGGCGGCCTACCGTGCCTCGCGGGATTTCCTGGGCATGGGGCATTATGATTGCGTGCTTTGCCACAACGGGCGCGGACGGCTGGATAGTCTTTCGCTATGGGGCCGGAACGCCATGCGGGCCGATGCGCAGCGGATGGCCGCGTTCTTCTCTCGCCAACGCAATGTGGCGGTGAGCAGCAACAACATGGACCCGCGCAGCTTGAGCCGTATGGTGACCGATTTGCCAACCGGCCAGTACGATCTAAATACCAACTTCGGGAATCGGCCCTTGCGGGCGCCCATTGGGACCGTCCGCAACTTCACGCCTGAGTACCGCACCGGCGGCGTACCCAAGGGCGGCGACTGGCGCGGCGAGTTTGCCGAGTTCATGATCAACGATCCGATGTTTGCGCGTAATTTCGCCAACCGGATCTGGAAGCAGTTGTTCAATCAAGGGCTAGTCGAGCCGGTGGATCAGTTGGATCCGCTGCGGCTGGATCCGGCGAACCCGCCTCCCGCGCCCTGGCTTTTGCAGGCGTCGAATCCGATGCTGCTGGAGCGGTTGTCCCAGGATCTGGCGAGCAAGGACTTTAACTTGCGCGAGTTTATCCGCGTGCTGGTGAACTCATCGGCCTACCAGTTGAGTGCGCAGTATGACGATGCCTGGAAGCTTGAGTATCAGCCTCTGTTCGCCCGCCATTATCCGCGGCGCCTGGAAGGCGAAGAGGTCCACGACGCAATCCAACTGGCGACGGGCGTGCTTTCGACCTATCGAGTGGCCGGCTTTGCGGACCCCATCAACTGGGCGTTAAAGCTGCCGGACCCGCTCGAAGCTGGCGGCACTACCTTGATGAATGCGTTTTATCGCGGCAATCGTGACAATGTGCCGCGCCAGCAATCGGGCTCCATCCAGCAGCAGTTGGGCTTGATGAACGATACGTTTGTCACCAACCGGGTGAAGATGGCCAACTCGCCGGTGCTGAGAAGGATTGCCTTGAGCGCCGTGGCGAAGGACTTGGTGGAGGAGCTTTACCTTACCTTCCTATCCCGGCCGCCGTCGCTTCGCGAATCGGCAAAAGGGATAGACCTGTTGGCCAAAGCCAGCACCACGGCGGCCAAAAATGCGGTGATTGAGGATCTGGCGTGGGCCATGGTCAACAAGCTCGATTTCATGTTCAGCTACTAGAGGACTCCTACGATGCCGCAAATCGACACTAATCACATCGCGCGCACGCAGTTCTGGCGCCGTCCGCAGCTGGACCGCCGCCTATTCTTCAAACATCTGTCGACGGCCGTGGGTGGCTATATGCTGATGCCTTCGCGGCCGCTCGAAACGGTGGCCCGTGCGGCCGCGGCGCCGATCAACAAGGCCAAGAACGTTATCTTCGTGATGATGCGCGGCGCGCCCAGCCACATCGACACCTTCGACTTGAAGCAGGGCCCTTGGCTGCCCAACGCCTATAACCCGACATCTTACGACGGAGTCGCCTTTCCGCAGGGACTCTTCCCGGTGCTGGCGAGCCAGATGGACCGCATCGCGCTGCTGCGTTCGGTAAAGCCGTGGGTGGTGGTGCACCAACTGGGGCAGGACTGGGTGGAGATCGGGCGGAACCCGATCAGTGGTCTGTCCCGCATTGCGCCGCATATCGGCTCGGTCGTTTCGCTGGAATTGGGCGACCGGGCGAAGCCTTTGCCCGCGTTCATCAACCTCAATACGACGAGCGGGCCGAGCTCCGGCTATCTGTCGCCGGTGCATGCGCCCTTTTACGTTTCACCCAACGGCGGCGGCTTGCCCAATACGCGGCACCCGGACGCGCAGGCGGCTTTCGACCGGCGATTCGCGTTGCTGCAGGAGTTGGATACCGAGATTCGGGCCGAATCGACGTTGAATCCGGCGGGTGAGGAGATGGAGCAGTTCAATACGGCCGCGCGGAAGTTGATGTATAACCCCGACGTCGATAAGATCTTCAACTTCGATACGGCCGAGCGCGTGCGCTACGGCAACTCGGGCTTCGGCAACGCCTGCCTCACCGCGCGCAATTTGTTACGCAGCGGCTTGGGGACGCGGTTTGTGCAGATCAATGTCGGTAGTTGGGATCATCATGCCAACATCTACACGGGCCCACTGAATCCATCGAATGCGAATTCTCTCGGCCGTCAGTTTGACGCTGGGCTCGGCACTTTGATCCAGGATCTGGGTAACGATGGGTTGCTGGATGACACCCTGGTGATGGCGATGGGCGAGTTCGGGCGCACCATTGGTCCGCTGAATATTACGGCGGGCCGGGATCACTTCGCACAGCAGGGCGTGTTGGTGGCGGGTGCTGGCGTGCGCGGTAAGCGGGCGATCGGCGAGACCGATGCCAGCGGACGCGGGATTCTCGACTACGGCTGGAAGAACGACCGGCCGATCCGAACCGAAGATATCGAAGCCACGATTTATTCGGCTTTAGGCATCAACTGGCTCACCATCCGGCGCGATGATCCATTCGGCCGTGGTTTCGAGTATGTACCGGAGGCGAACGCCGGCAGCTACGAGCCGGTGCATGAGCTTTGGAGCTAAGTGGGGACTACTGCAGGCGGAGGTTGATCTCTCGGAGGGGGTGGGTTTGACTGGTGGGGGAAGGTTGGCTATAGAGTCGGATCCAGGCTTGGCCGGAGGGTAGGGCGGGGCAGCATAGCCGGACCGATCCATGTAAGGGTTCAACCGAGGCCGCGTAAAGCTCTTTGCCTTCGGCGTCGACAATTTCGAGCCAACGGCTGGGTTCGAGTCCGGTGACATCGAGCCGTAAGTCGAGCGGCCGGCCGGAGTCGGCTTCGCCTTGCCCAACGCCGCGCTCAGCCACTAAAGCTACCGTTTGGGGCGAGCGGAAGAACGGGGCCACGGAAAAGCTGACGGCCACGAGAATGATCGCCAACGCGCCAGCCATTGCGAGAGCGGGAGCGGAAAATCGCCTAGCCTTGGGGATGGGTGCGGGAGCCCCGAGCATTTTCCGCGCGGCCGCCCGGGTAGAAGCTACGAAGTTCTCGGTTTCGGTAAGGCTCTTGCGGCAAAGTTCGCAGACCAGCAGATGCTCCTCAAGCCGATCGAGTTCAGCGCCCTCCAGGCGGCCAAAAACGAACTCCTCAAGATCATCCTCGTTCGGATGGGAACCTGGATTGCCTTCAAACGCCAATACGGCTTTACTATACCTCATCATCTTCTCCTCGCACAGCCGGCCAAAGGGATCACGAGAGCGGCGTCGTGACAACCGGCCGGTTGGCTTATGTTGCAAGAGGGGAGGTGGGGCAACCATAAGCTTTTCAAACGCGGTGGTTAAGCGCTAGTGTTTTCATTGAGATTCTCCAGCGACTTCAGAATGCTCCGTCTTCCGAGGGCGCCGAAACGGCCTTTGGCGCGTGATTTCATGAGCCGGAATTGGGTCATGTTGAGGCGCATTTCTTTGCAGATGTATTCGGGCGGTTGCTCGAGCAGGTAAAAGCGGGTGAGAATCTCCCGCTCGCGAAGCGACATGCCGCGCATGATCCGGTCCATGAGGTCGACCGTTTCATTGTCGATGATCCGCTCTTCGGGGCAACTGCTGAAATCGAGGCAGTATTCGGATTCGGCGTCGAGCGGAGTGTAATCTCGCTTCTCTTCCACCGTGGTACGGACGTAGGTGGCCACCTGACGCCGCAGAACGGTGCGGATGAAGCCCATCAGCCGTTCCGGTTCGCGGAGCTCGCCTTGCTTGATGCAATCGACCACGAGGAGGAAAGAGTCGTGCACGCGGTCGTCCAGGTCTTCGAGCCCCAGGTGGCGGCAGAAGTAGAAACGGGCGCCTTTGGCAAAGTGGCGGTAGAGGTCCTCGAGCCCGCGGGGGTCGTTTTCCTTGACGCGGGCGACCATAAGGCTCCACTCATCAATCGAGTCGGCCGCCGGTAGAGGGTCTGGTTCATCGTGAGCCGGGAGAGAGGATCCGAAGGGATCTATAGCCGAAGAGTCGGCTCGGGGATCTAGCGCGGCCCGAACAGCGGCGCCACCTCCGGTTGACTTCGAGAACGGGATCATAACGGGGGAGATCTTTCAGTTCCTTCCAGTTAGAAAATAGGCGGCCCAGATCGCGGCCGGTACGTGCTGATGAATAGATTCTACTTGCGCACTCTGCAACGCCAATGCCCAATGGGCGGCATCCGGCCGGCGCGTGGCGGGCTGGCTGTAAAAGCGGGCGAACAGCGCGCCCGAGTTATCGGTGACGGGCCAATGGCTGGCCACGACGGCGGTAGCGCCCGAAAGAAGCCAAGCCCGGGTGAGGCTCATCAGGCCGACGCCTGGTAACACTTCGCCGCGGCCGGAGCCGCAGCCGCTCATCACCACCAAGCCGGCGCTGTGGCGGCGGGCTTGGAGATCGTCGGCCCCGACGAGTTCCTGATGGTGGGTGCGAGGGTTGATCCCGAGCGCGATCAGAGCATGGCGCGGGTCATCGGGGACGGCCACCACGTGGGTGGCCAGATGAAGGGTTTCGGACTGCTTCTCCAGCAGGGCGAGGAACGACTGGCGGTTGACTTGCGTGCCGCTAAGAAGAATCGGGTTCGCCGGTTTGAGGGCGCGGACGGCGGCGTCGACTTCAGCTTGCGAGCCGGGTAACCGGGCCAACTCGAAGGTAGCCGGGGGCGAGGAACGAAACAAAGCCATGACATCCGCCCGCTGGGGGATGGGGACCAAGCGAGGGTCGGCGACATTGTAGATGGGGTCGGCGATACCCACAAAGGAGGGGCCGGCCGGAGCCGGAGTCCGGTTGATCGCTAGCGTAGCCATGGAAGGCGCCAACATGAGAGTGCGATGTTCCACCAGGTAAGATTCCGTTCCGCGAACCGATGGCCAGGGTAGCGCCGCGAAGGGCAACTCATGGAGCGGCCCGTCGGGGACCAAGGTCCACCGTATATAAGTGGATTCCCGGAGGAAAAATTCTCCAATAATTTCAAAAAAAAGTTTTTTCCCCGCCTCGGAGGCCAGTGCTTGCCCGGCGAGAACGTCCATGCGGAAGCGAGTGACGAGTTGAGTGAGGACTTTTTCATCAGGCAGGACCCGCAGGGCGAGACGATCGCGGGTGATGTGCCACACATAGGATTGCCGCTCGCCGGTGCGGAACACCAAAATGGCTTCGTTTGGCGCCAGGGCTTGGCGGGCGCGGGCGATGAATTCCTGTTGGGTCGCTGGGGAAGGGGAGCGCAACCCGGCTTCGCTTTCGAAGTTGGCGAGACGGGTTTGCAGGGTGCCGCTTTCGCGTTCGAGTTCGAAAGTATCGTGGCCGAGGCGGCGGGCCTGGGTGCGTTGGAGCCGATCGAGGGTTTGCCAATAGTCATCGGTGAGGAGGGTACTGTTCTCCACCAAGGCGGCGCTACGGCCCTCTTCGGCGGCCTCGAGCGCCCCCAAAATGAGGGAAGGTTGAGACTTCTGGACATTGAGGGCTTGCGAAACGCGGATGAGCCCGAGGTAAAGCGACCGCAGGGCCGATTCCGCCGTGGCCATGAGTTGAGCGGCGGGCAGGCGTTCGGCGCGGGCTTGGCGGGCCCAATTGACACCCTGAAGCAGGTAGGAGCGGGCAACGGTCAGATTTCCCGCCCGTTCCTCGATCTCGGCCGCCACACGATAGGCTTCCCACAGGGGATAGAAGAGCGGCTTCGAGCGTGCAGCCTGAAGATACTGGGCCGCGCGGCGACGGGCTTCGGCGATGTCGCCACGGGCAAGGGCGAGCCGGGCGAAGCCATAGTGCAGTTGTTCCGCCTCCGGGCGCTTGGCCAGACGGTGTTGGCGATAGCTTTCGAGGAAGCAATTTTCGGCCAGGTCCAACCGCGCGCGGTCGAGGTAGGAGAGGCCCCAATGCTCCCAACTGGCCGCGACCAGCGAGGCGGTTTCCGGGCGGCGTTCCGCATTGTCGATAGCGGCGCGGAAAGACTGGTCCGCCGAGGCGTAGTGATGGAGCCGGGAGGCGTAGTTGGCGAGGTTGAGTTGGAGCGAGACGGGCAACTTGTCCGGCGCCATGCTGCGTGTGGCTTCGAGAATCGCGGCGTGACCTTTCGGCCAGTCGCCTAAACGCGAGTAGATGACGCCAATGTTGTAGGCGGCAGAGCCCTCTTCGTGCGGTGCACCCGCTTGACGAGCGGCATCCTGGCTTTGGAGAAAGAATTCGAGAGCTTGGCGATAGCGCGATTGATTGATGCGCACCACGCCCAGACTGGTGAAGAATCCGGAGACGTAGACGAGATTGGCCTGTTGGCGGGACTGTCTCAAGCCATCGCGAAAAATCGCTTCGGCGGCGGTAAGGTCCCCGCCGCGCAGGAGCGCGTTGCCCCGACGGGCCAGAGCGCTCAACTCGGGACGCAGTTGGCGGAACGAAAAGGATGGCTGCTGGCCAATAGAGAGCATGAAGAGTATAACGAGAATGAATTTCGGCATGATTCGGTTTCCTGGAGGTGACCGAGGAGGCCAGCGGCCTTGCCTTAAGGAATTGCAGCGGCGTGCATTTCGATTCCTGAAGTTTACAATAAGTATTGCGGGTAAATCAAACAGATTAGTAAAATAAGTAATGGGAATTCCCTGTCCTCGGAAGGAAAGGAATTCCCATCTGGGGTACTTCTCGGGCGTTAAGCCGGAAGGATCCGCCGGTGGCGGATGGAGGGAAGAAAGAAGCGCGGCGGGCTAGGCCGCGACTCGAATCGCTGGGTTAAGTTCCATGGATTGAGTGAAATGCCCCCGATTTTCCGCTCTTCCTAGAGGAAGAACGGCGGTTCCCACGGTTCGGGCAACATCGGGTGTTTCCTTTCCGGGCCAATTCTCTGAAATTCAGCGAATTGTTTTACCCAACTTCAGGATAGATCTTCACCCCAAGGCCGACTTCCCCGAAAATTGGATAAAACATTGAAATCAGGGCAGTAAACTTTCTGGAATTCGATGTGAACGCCTTTGGGCAGAGAGCAGGTTTGGCTGGCTTTCCCAGGTGGCTGGCTCGCGAGTGGTGCCCAGGGTGCGATACAACAGTAGTCAAAGTCATGACTCTACTTGAAATCGCGAAACTGCCCACGCCCGAGAATTCCGCCATCCTCCTGCACGATGCCGATAACGTCGCCGTGGCGCGCGTGCCACTCTCGCCGACGCAGAAGCTCCGGATTGGCGGCGCGGAGTTTGAGGTGCTCGATTCGATTCCGGCGGGACACAAAGTGGCGCTGCGCGACATCGGCAGCGGCGAGCCGGTACGGCGCTACGGTCAGGTGATCGGGCGGGCGAAGGAACGCATCGCCAAGGGCCGCCACATCCACACGCAGAATCTGGCGTATGAGGAGGGGTCGCGCGAGTATCAATTTCCAACGGGTGAATTGGGCTTTCCTCCGCTCCCGGACAAAATGCCCACGTTTCAGGGCTACCAGCGCGAGGATGGCCGGGTGGGGACGCGGAACTACATCGCCATCGTTGCGGCGTCCAATTGCGCGGCGCACACGGCGGAGATGGTGGCCGATTCGTTTGAGCACGAAGAACTGCCGCCGAATGTCGACGGGGTGGTCGCGTTTCCCCATGGCGAAGGGTGCGGCCACTCGATCGGCCCGGACACGGTTCAGTTGCAGCGGACCCTGTGGGGCGTGCTTGACCATCCGAATGTCTCGGGAGCCGTGGTGCTTGGGCTGGGCTGCGAAGTGAACCAGATCGACCACTACGTCGGCGGAACGGCGCCGCGCCGCAGCGACCGGATCGTGGGGATGACCTTGCAGGACACGGGCGGTACGCGCGCCACCGTGGAAGCGACGCGGCTGGCGGTGCGGAAGATGTTCGAGCGGGCGACCAGCGAGCAGCGCACGGCGGTGCCGGCTTCGAAAATCCTGCTGGGGCTGAACTGCGGGGGCTCGGATTCATTCTCTGGCATTACGGCCAATCCGGCGTTGGGTTGGTGCTCGGACCGGCTGGCCGAGATTCACGCGAGCACCGTTCTAGCCGAGACCACCGAATGCTTCGGCGCGGAGCATTTGCTGGTGGCGCACGCCCGCAATCGCGAAGTGGGCGAGCGCTTCATCGGCTTTATCGAAGGCTATAAGGATTACTTGCGCCGCTTTGGCGGCAGCTTCAATGACAATCCTTCGCCCGGCAACAAGGAAGGTGGGCTGACTACGATTCTGGAAAAAAGCCTGGGCGCGGCGACGAAGGCCGGCGCCACGCCCATGACCGACGCCATCGACTATGCGGAGCGGATCAAGACGCCGGGCTTCAACTTCATGAACACGCCAGGTTATGATCCGGTGTCGTTGACGGGTTTGGCGGCAGGCGGCGCGAACCTGATTTGCTTCACCACCGGCCGTGGCTCGGCGATCGGCTTTCCGTCGGTGCCGGTGATCAAGATCGCGACGAATACCGCCATGTTCAAGCGCATGCGCGACGACATGGACGTGAACGCCGGACGGATCGCCGATGGCGACGCGACCGTGGCGCAGATCGGGCAAGAGATTTTTGAGCTCCTGCTGAGTACCGCGTCGGGGGAACGGGTGGCGGCGGAGCGCAATGGCCATCGCGAGTTTGTTCCGTGGCGGATTGGCCCAGTGATGTAGCGTTAGGCTCCGGCCGCCTTGGCATAGGGTTTGCCGTGGAGCCAGGTGTCCCAGGCGATGGGGCCGGCGTCTTCGAAGTC
>JBBQQS010000196.1:0-9131 GCA_038215525.1 Bryobacterales bacterium | reverse complement strand
TGGCCAGAGCCCATGCTGCCTGGTACCAGTCGCGTGCCCGAGATCGACCCGGCGCTGCTGGGCGGCTGGCTGGGCGACATGGCCGCAACGGTGGCGGCCAGCACACAGACGCCGCCGGCCATGGCCGTGATGACGGCGCTGGCCGTGGTGGCTGCAGTGGTGCAACGCCGATTCGAGGTCGCACCCTACGGCGACGAGTACCGCGAGCCGCTGGCCTTCTGGGGGATGGTTGTGCTGGGGCCTGGCAACCGCAAGACCGCTGTCCACAAGGCCCTGACCCAAGTCATCGTCGACATTGAGAAACGCGAGGGCGACCGCCTGCGCCGCGAGATATCGCGTGTGGCCGCAGAGCGCGACGTCATCACCAAGCGCATGGACACGCTGAAGATGGCCGCCGGCAAGGAAGACGACGCCAAGGTGCGAGAGCAACTGCAGAACCAGATTGCAGAGCTGCGCGACGGCATGCCCGACGAGCTGTTTGCGCCGCGCATCTTCACCGGCGACATCACGGCCGAACGGCTGCAGCAACTGCTGGTCGAGCAAGGCGAGCGCATCGCGGTGCTGTCTGACGAAGGCGGCATCTTCCAGATCATGGGCGGCGCGTACAGCGGCGGCATGGGTTCGATGGATGTCTTCCTGCAGGGGCATGCGGGTTCGGCCATGCGCGTGGACAGAGCCGGGCGCCTGGCGCATCTCGACCGCCCTTGCCTGACCATCGGCCTTGCACTGCAGCCCGGCATCCTTCAGGACACAGGCAAGGCCCGCAAGTTCAGGGACAGCGGACTGATGGCGCGTTTTGTCTACGTGGTGCCACGCTCGACCGTGGGCATGCGCGACGTGCGCGCACGCATTGCCATCGACGACGACGCGCGGCGGCGCTATGAGACGGGCATCGACGCTCTGCACGAGGGCACCGATCGGCGCATTGGCGCACCCAAGGTGCTGCCCTTCACTGCGCAAGCGCGCGAGTGTTGGCTCGACCTGTGCGAGGGCATCGAACGGCGCCAGGGCGAAGGCGGGCGCTATGCCCATATGGCCGACTGGACATCGAAGCTACCCGGCGCGGCGGCGCGTATCGCTGCACTGCTGGCCCTGGCCGAACATGGCACCGACCTGGCCGAAGTGCCCGAGGCCTCACTGCGCCGCGCGGTGCAACTGGCCAGGCTGCTGGTGCCACATGCCGAGGCCGCGTTTGCGCTGATGGGTGCCAGCGATGGCGAGGCCGATGCACACGCGGTGCTGGCCTTCCTGCAGCGCCACGAGCTGCAGACCATCGTCAGGCGCGACCTTCAGAAATCTATGGAAGGGCGCTTCCGCCAGCTCGAACGGCTGCTGGCCGCCATCAAGCTGCTGCAGGACTGGCATGTTCTCGGTCCCGAGCGAAAGACCTCAGGCCATGGACGGCCGTCTGTCTACTACGAAGTGAGCCCGCGCCTTTATGTCGACAAGACTCATTAGTCGCTTAAAGGTAATTTCGGAACTACCTACCTATGTATTACAGAACTACAAACGAGCGGGGCACGATTCGGCGAAAACTAATACCCCGCCTCGCTTGACCTTTACCAGCACCGCGCCTGGATTCCCGAAAGCACCATGCCCAACGTCCATCCGCCTGGCCTGATGGCCGTCCTGGCCGCCACTTGGGGCCTCACGGGCGGCCCGTCCATCCTGGCCACCCGCGCCGTCATGCTGTTATTCGCCAGCTCGCTCGCGATGGTCACTTTCATGCTCGCCATCGAGCTGATGCCCGGCATTTCCGGCACGCCGGCCTTTCCGGCGGTCGTCTTACTGCTCGTCTCGCCCATCTTCTACATGCAGGCGCCCTTGGCCCACCTGGACTTGCCCGCCGCCTTCTTCAGCCTCTTGGCCCTGTATCTCTTTCTGAAAGGGAGATTTGCCTACGCCGCCCTGGCCTGCACCGGCGCCGTCCTGATGAAGGAAACGGCCATCGTCTTTCCGTTGGTGTTCGCCGTAAGCCTCGGGCGCGAAAAGCGTTGGCGCGAAATGGCTTCGTTTGGTTTACCCGCCATCGCCCTCGCCATCTGGCTACTCATCCTGGCCCGCGCCACTGGCCATCCGCTGGGCAATCCCCAGTTTTCGGCCTATAACTTGGGTTACAACCTGCATCCCGTCCGGCTCGGCGTGGCGATTCTCCGGCGCATCTACACGCTCTTTCTAGCCGACTTCCACTGGATCGGCACCGCCGCCATCCTCACCGCCTGGTGGAAGCGCCAGATCTTCTCCGGCCCCGCCTGGGCTTTGGTCGGCCTGCTCGCCGCTGCCCATCTTGCCACCGTCACGCTGCTCGGCGGCGCCGTGCTTGAACGCTATCTCCTGCCCGTCTTTCCGCTCTTCTACATCGCGGTCGCCGCCGGGTGGAGCCGCTGGCCGAAATACCCCCGCTGGGCCGCGCAAGCCGCAATGACCGCGGGCTTAGTGGCGGGGCTCTATGTCCAGCCGCCCTATCCCTATCCGCTGGAGAACAGTCTCGCGATGGTCGATCAAGTGCGGCTCTACCAACTGGCCGCCGGCGTGGTGAATGGCCTCAAGCCGGAGCTCACCGTGGCCACCGCCTGGCCGCTCTCTGACGCTTTGCGCCGGCCCGAATTCGGCTACGTCACCCGGCCCCGCCGCGTGCTTGAGTGCCCTGATTTCCGTATCGGCTCCGTGCTGGCGCTGCCGCGGCCCGATGTCTTCGTACTCTACACCCGGACCTTGAATCCGGAGCATAGTCTGCTGAATATCCCCGTCGTCCGGCAATTGTGGGAGCGCTTTTATGGCTACGAACGCGAGATCGAAACCGTCGGCGCCCAGAAGTTGTTCAACGGCCCGGCCCTGGTCCGTTGGGAGAGGCCCGCCGCTTGGGGCGCGCCCACCGGCGGCCAATGGCTCGAGATTTACCTGAATCGTCAGGGGCCGGTATACTAGTCAGTTCGCGGCTTATTGAATGGTTCTCACGTCGTCGGCATATTTCATCTTTCTCGCCGGCATTTTCCTGCTCTACTGGCCAGTAGCGAAGAAGCGCTCGCTGGCTCTCGCCGTCCTTCTGCTCGCGAATCTTTTCTTCTACGCCAAGTGGGACCTCTTCTATCTCTGGATGATCCCCGCCGCGGCCACGGTCGACTATTGCCTCGGTCTGGCCATCGGAAAATCCAAGCACGGCGCACTGCGGCGGGGGTTACTTCTCGGCAGCGTCGCGATGAACGTTGGGATTCTGGTTGCCTTCAAATACATGCCGTTTCTGCTCGAAAACTATACCGCTTTCACCGGGCACGCCGTTGCCAAGTGGGCCTGGACCTTTCCGCTGGGCATCTCGTTCTACACGTTCCAGTCGCTCACCTACACCATCGACATCTACCGCCGCGACGCGAAGCCCACGGGCAGCCTGCTGGCCTACCTGGCCAGCGTGAGTTTCTTCCCCACCACCTTGGCCGGCCCCATCACCCGCGTGGCCACGCTGCTGCCGCAACTCGAAAAGCCGAAGTCGCTCTCGGACGTCGATGGCGGCAAGGCGCTCTTCCGCATCGCGCACGGCTTAGTAAAGAAGTTTCTCATTGCCGACTATCTGGCCGACAACTTAGTCAACCGGGTCTTCGACTTTCCCGCTCTCTACACCGGCAGCGAAGTGTTACTCGGAGTTTATGGCTACGCCTTACAGCTATATTTCGATTTCTCGGGCTACACCGATATTGCCATCGGCTCTGCCTTGTTACTCGGCCTGAAGTTACCCGAAAACTTCAACCAACCTTACGCGGCGAAGAATCTATCGGACTTCTGGCGTCGCTGGCATATCTCGCTTTCGAATTGGCTGCGTGATTACTTATATTTTTCCTTTCCGTATATGCGGACGAAGTGGATGCCCTATATCGCGATCGTCGTTACGATGTTAGTCGGCGGCCTGTGGCATGGTCCGAGTTGGAACTTTGTCATCTGGGGTGCGCTGCATGGGGTGGGCCAGGCGATCGTCCGCGGCTGGCAGGCAATTCGCGGGCCCGTCGGCTTGAAGGCCCGCTGGGCCTCGGCTACGGCGACTTTCTGCACGGTCCAGTTCGTCTGTTTCGCTTGGATCTTTTTCCGCGCCGGCACCCTCGAAAACGCCCTCAAAGTGCTTGATCGCATTGCCAGCGGCACGGTTGGCTTCTCGAATATTTCCGCACCGATTCAAATGATTCTGGCCATCGCCATCGCCGGCCATTACCTACCCGCGCACTGGTGGCAATGGACGCAGGCGAAATTCGCCGCCGCGCCGTTCTATGCCCAAGCCGCGGCCCTGATGTTACTCCTGATCGGGATCCAATATGTGGCCGCCACCGGAGCGGCCCCGTTCATTTACACGAAATTCTGATGCGCAAGACTTACTTCACGCTCGGCACGCTCGCGGTAATGGTTACTATCCCGGACTATCTGCCCGCGTTTAAGAATTACAAAGTCTTCGACTGGCATACCGTGCCCACTGTGCTCGACTTTATCGCCCGTAAAAACTCTTCTACCCCCGTGGAGGACGAGTTCGACCGCCTGCGGCCCGATGCCAAGGTAGGTAAGTTAGGCGTCTACCCCATCATTACGCCCCCGGGCAGTTTGGATGTCTTCTTCGAGGCCTTGCGCCAAACTGAGTTGCGTACGCCCGACGCGCAGGTTCGCGTCTTGCACTATGGCGACTCGCCCACCACCGCCGACATGATCACGTCCGATGTGCGGCAGTTACTCCAAACCCAATTCGGCGACGCCGGCCACGGCTACCATCTCATCGCCAAGCCTTGGGCCTGGTACGAGCACAAGGGCATCTCCGTCGCCTCCGAAGGCTGGCAGATTACCCCCGCCAATATGGGCCCCACAGGACCCGGGCCGTTCCAGGGCCGCTACGGCTTGGGCGCGGTCTCCTTCGATGGCGCACCCGGCTCTTACGCCCGCTTCACCTGGACCAAGGCCCCCCAGCAACGAGCCGAGATCAGCGCCCTCCGCCAGGCTAGCGGCGGCACCCTCACCGTCATGGCCGATCGCGTCCCCATCGGCCAACTCCATACCGGCACCGGCCCCACCGAAGAGCTCTTTGCCTCCTTCGATCTGCCCGCCAACACCCGCGAACTCCAAGTCCTCGTCGAAGGCGGCCCGGTCCGCGCCTTCGGCGTCGACCTCCGCCGCCGCACCCCCGGCGTCATCTACTCGAGCCTCGGCGTCAACGGCGCCTATATCTCCGTGGTCTCCAAGATGATGAACGAAGGCCATTGGGCACGGCTGCTCGAGCATGCCAAGCCCCACTTGGTGGTCATCAACTACGGCACCAACGAAAGCGTCTACGAGAAATTCGTCGACACCTCCTACGAAGTCGAACTCCGCGAAGCCCTGCGCCGGGTCCGCGCCGCACTGCCCAAAAGCAGCATCCTGATCATGAGCCCGATGGACCGCGGCGTGCGTTTACCCGACGGCAGCATCGGCACCGTACCCGCCCTCAGCCGCGTGGTGGCGATTCAACAGCGCGTCGCCGCCGAGCAGAAATGCGCCTTCTTCAACACCTTCATGGCCATGGGCGGCAACGGCACCATGGGCGAATGGTACGGCGCCGAGCCCCGCCTCGTCGGCGCCGATTTCATCCATCCCATGCCCTCCGGCGCCAAGATCGTCGGCAATCTCTTCTACCGCGCCCTGCTCGATAGCTACAACAAGTACAAGAACAAGCGCCTCAACGAACGCCTGCCGCCCCCCAAGGCTGAAGCAAATCTGAGACCATAGAAGGGTGCGTTTGCTGCTCTCAAGCCTCGTGCTGATGCTGTCGCTGGCCGCGGCGCCGCCTAAGAAAAAGCGTGCTCCCGTTCGCCGGCCCACGGCTGCCCAACTAGCGCAGATGGCCCAGGCGCGCACCGTCGCACACGAGGAGATTTCGGAGCGCCTGGAGAATCGCCCGGCCACGCCGGTGGAAGGCGAGTCCGCACTGATCCCTTTCTTCGAGCAACTGCGCCGGCTCGAAGTGAACGAAGCCACCGGCCCGCTCGCCATCGTCCACTTCGGCGATTCGCACACCGCCGCCGACGAGTGGACTAACACTCTTCGCGCCGCCTTCCAGCAGCGCTTCGGCGACGCCGGGGCCGGCTTCGTTAGCGCCGGCCGCGCCACCTATCGCCGCTTGGACCTGCGCACCACCAACACCGCCGGTTGGCGTTTGCAAGGCAACATGTCCCAGTCGAGCGACGGCCGCCACGGTGTCGCGGGTGCCAGCATCACGGCCACCCGGCCTGGCGAGATGGTGACTTTGTCGCCGGTCGCCAAGCAAGTGGAAGTACAGTTTCTGCGCCAGCCGGGCGGAGGCGGGCTCACGCTTTTCGCCGATGGCCAGCCGCTCCAGACCGTGTCGACCGACGGGCCCGAAGGCTTCGGCTTCATCGAGCAGACGGTGGGCGAGGCCAGTCGCATTGAGGTCGAAACTAGCGACGACGCGCCCGTGCGCCTGTTGGGTTTTGTCTCGCAGAAGGACCGCGGCGTTACTTACGACCAACTCGGCATCAACGGCGCACAGGCCAGTTTAATCGACGGTTGGGATGCTAACCTCTGGGGCCCGCAACTGTCGCGCCGCGCGCCAGGGTTGATTGTGCTGTCCTATGGCACCAACGACGCCGGCAATCGCGACTATACGCTCGAGTCCTATAAGGCGATGTTCTCGGGCGTGCTGGCGAAGCTGCGGCAGGCCGCGCCCGCGGCCAGCATTCTGGTGTTGGGTCCACCCGATCGCATGATTCGGATGATGCCATTTCCACGCCTGGAGATGATTACCCAGGCCCAGCGCGAAGCTGCGCTCGAGTTCCGCTGCGCCTTTTGGGACCTACGTGAGCGCATGGGTGGCCCGGGGGCGATGCGCCGTTGGGTAACCGCCGGGGCTGCACAGGGTGACTATGTTCACTTCACAGCTAACGGCTACCACCTGATTGGCGCTACCCTATTTAATGACCTGATGGAACGATACGCGACTTACCTTCGCGTAAGAGAACGTATCTTTACCGCAACCGAAAATGGAAAAACAGCAGAAAATCCTCAAAATCGTACAGACGGCAGCCAAGCGCCCCGTCAACCCTGACCCGGACGAGAGCCTCTTCGATTCCGGCTTACTGGATTCGTTCGCCCTCACTGACCTAGTCAGCGGCATCGAAACTGAATTCGGGATTACCATCCCGGACCGCGACCTGAATCCGCGTAAGTTCGATTCGATCAATCGAATTATTGAGTATCTCGAGAATCAGGGTTAAACCACCTTGGCCTACTTAGCCGGTTTCGGCCACTATCTGCCCCCTCGGGTGGTCACTAACGCCGAGATCGGCGCCCGCGTAGAAAGTGATCCGGCTTGGATCTTGAATGTCTCGGGCATTTTAGAGCGGCGCTTCGCCGAAGCCGAGACCTTGGTGGATATGGCCGTGAAAGCGGGTGAAGTGGCGCTGGCTTCGGCGGGTGTAACCGCATCCGAGCTCGAGATGGTGATGGTAGCCAGTGGGAGCGCGCCGCGCAGTTTTCCGGGGCCCGCCGCGCCGGTCGCCGAACGCCTGGGCGCGGCCGGCATTCCAGCGATCGATTTGCCGATGGCGAGCGCCGGTAGCCTTTTTGCGTTAGCTCTGGCGAGTCGTCTTTTGCGGGGGCCAATCCTCGTAATCGGCGCGGAAAAGATGTCCACCGTGGTCGAGCGCGAGCCGCTCGAAAAGGGCATTGCTATTCTGTTTGGCGATGGGGCCGGTGCTTGTGTCGTGCACCCCTCGCGCGGCTTTCTCAAGGTAATCGATTCGGAGTTGGCCTCCGATGGGGCCTTTGCGGAGGACTTGAAGTTAGAACATGGCCAGCCACTGCACATGAACGGACGAGTGGTGATTTTGCAGGCTTCGCGAAAAATTCCTGCCGTAATTTCTACGGTTCTTATCAGAAACGGCCGCACGGCTAGCGAAGTACCTTTGTATCTTATGCATCAGGCCAATCAGAATCTAATTGACCGCGTGGCGCAGGCCTTAGGTGTGGAGCCTGCGCGGTTTTATTCCAATATTCGCCGTTATGGAAATACTTCTTCAGCGTCCATGTTGATCGCCGCCTCGGAGCGCTTTGCGGGCGACCCATTACCGCCGGGTACCCCAGTGGTCTTCGCCGCCTTCGGCGCCGGCTTTCATTGGGGAGCCTTACTTACGGAGACTTATGCCTGAACTGATCACACAACCGACCCGGATTCCCGTCCCAGGCAATAAGCTAATCGACGAGTATGTCGGTGGAATGAATAACGGCGAAAGCCGCTTGAGCGTAGCCCACATGCGCTCGCCCGCCGGCTGGAGTGAACCCGGCCAAACGCCGGAATTCGACGAATATACGCTGGTGCTTAAAGGTGTGATGCGCATCGAGCACCGCGCGGGCGTGATGGAAGTGGCCGCTGGGCAAGCGGTGCTTACCAAGGGCGGAGAATGGATCCGCTACTCGACCCCCGACGGCGCTGAGTACATTGCCATCTGTCTGCCGGCGTTCTCTCCGAATACCGTGCACCGGGACGAGTAAATGCAGCTGCCGCTCATCTGGACGCCCGCCACCCGCAGCGTAACCGAACTTACGCGGGAGATCCGCGAGCAGTTACAGGGAAATTTCTCTGGTATCTGGGTGACCGGCGAAATTACCGAGTGTAAGTTAGCCAGCAGTGGCCATTGGTATTTTTCGCTCAAGGATGCAGGTGCCAAGGTCACCTGTGTCTGCTTCAAAGGGTCGGCGTTTCGGCTAAAGGTGAAGCCTCGTGACGGCATTCTGGTGCAGGCGCGCGGCTCCATCGACGTTTATGAGCCTCGTGGTGTCTATCAATTCATCGTCGAAGCGATCGAGCTGCAGGGCTTGGGTGCCCTACAAGCCGCCTTTGAGAAATTGAAGCAAAAGTTAGACGCCGAAGGGCTTTTCGCCACGGAGCGTAAGCGTGCCTTGCCCAAGCATCCCCGGCGCATCGGCTTAGTCACTTCGCCCGACGGTGCCGTAATCGAAGACATGCTCAACGTGCTCACTCGGCGTTTCCCCGGGTTGCACATTCGCTTGTATCCGGCCTTGGTACAAGGTCCGGGTGCGGCTGAACAAATTGCCGCCGGCGTCCGTTACTTTGGTGAATCCGGCTGGGCCGAAGTCATCATCGTTGGCCG
>JBBQQS010000195.1:0-9132 GCA_038215525.1 Bryobacterales bacterium | reverse complement strand
ACCCGAAATTGAGGCTCCGGTCCGAGGGCTCGTCCCTGACACGGTCCGACGCGCGCACGAACTGGAAATTGTTGACCCAACTGCCGCCGCGCAGCACTCTCATCTCACCAGATTCCGGCCCCTTGGGATTCTCTACTGGAGAGGACTGGTAGTACTCTGGCCCATACCAATCCGCGCACCATTCCCAGACATTCCCGGCCAAATCGGCAACTTGGTCGGGCGTTACGCCCAAGGGAAAGAGACCCACCGGGCTGGGTGCGCCAATCTCGGTTTCGTCGTAGTTCGCCAGTTTGGCCCTAGGCTCATCGCTGCCCCAGGGATACTCACGCCCGTCCTCGCCACGGGCAGCGAACTCCCACTCGGCCTCGGTCGGCAACCGCACCCCAGCCCATTGGCAGTAGGCCTCGGCGTCGAACCAAGTCACCCAAACCACGGGCCGGCTGGGGTGAGCACTCTGTGCCTCCCAGTCCTCAGGCGTCGCCCGTTCCGTGTCGTCCAGAAATAGCCCGTACTCGTACACCGTCACCGGATAACGGCCAATCAGATACGGCTTCAGCCGCACCTCATGCGGCGTCTCATAGTCGTTCTTCCCTTCGCCCATGGTGAACTTGCTTCCGGGGAGGGTCACCCAGTAGCCCGGATCTTTCGGCCGCCGCAGCCGTGGATCGCCGGCTTGCCCCAGCGCCTCCGCTGCCGCCAGACGCACCTTCAAGTCCACCGTCTGCGACTGATCGCGATCGAAGATGCCCAGCACTTCTTTGAGCATCTGCTCATACCGCCCATGCGGCATTTTGTACGAGTGGGGCCGCAAGTCGCTCAGCATGGCACCGACTAGGCCCACGCAGCGCGCCTGGGTGGCCAAGTCAGCTTCGGCGGGAACGCGCCGCAGGATCTCCGCGAATAGCGCATCCACTTTGTCCGCGCCTTGGCCGATCAAGGTGCCGCCGAACAACAGCATCACTTCGCGCCATTCGGACTTATACAGCCGCTCGTCCTCGAACAGCAGCTTCTGTTGGGAGGCGTCGGTGAGCCCGGCGATGGTGCGGGCGGCCAGATACTCCTGCAAAGTCAGGTGCCAAAAACGCAGGTTCGCGCCCCGGCTGACGAAGATGCCGCTATCCACCTCCTCCACTTCGAGAAATGCCCGGGCGCGGTCGAGCTGCTCATCCTTGTCGGTCGTCTCGCGGAAATGCGGCGCCAGGAGGGTAGCGGCCGTGGCTTTGCTCACCTCGGTCACCCGGCCCTTGGCTGCGGTTTGCATGCCCAGCGCTAAATGGCCCAACAGCTTCAGCACGCGGTCAGCCGGTTCGCGATCCTTCTTTTCCTTGGCCCGCGCGAGCCATAGCGAAATGCTCTCGTAGAGATCGGCGCGCTGCTCTGGCAAACGGCGCTCATTCCAGTGCACGACGGCCAGCGCGGTGAGCATCACCGGATTGCGCGCCATCCGCCGGATCGCTGGCCGCGCGTTCAGCGCTTCGGTCAACTCCGCCAGATGCGCCTGCTCACCCTTCGGGTCACCCGGGTACAGCCCGTGGGACCAGCGGCCCAGAAACGCTGCCACCGCGTCGCGCTCCAGGTCCCCAATGCGCACCTCATGGAAGCCCGGCAATTTCGCTTTGCCCGTGTACGCCATGGGCCGCGTGGTCACCACGAAGCGGCACTGCGGATACGCCCCCACCGCTCCTTCCACGAGCCTCGCCAGCGATTCGCGCGACTTCGTATTCGTCGCTTCATCCAGGCCATCCAGCAGGACGGTGGTTCCCGGCTCTTTTAGCTTGGCCTCGACAAATTTCACGTCCAAGGTCCCGGACGCCGCTATGCAGTGCGCTAGCCACTGCGGATGGTGATCCGTCGTGGGGGCGCCGCCGTGATTGTGCTTCCGGCAGTTCTGGATGTGGGATTCGAGGTCACCCACGCGCAGATAGATGGGGAAACCCTTCTGCGGCAAGGCCATCGTGCTGCGGCCATCGTCACGGCAAAGCTCGTAGGCGATGCGGCGCAGAAAGGTCGTCTTGCCCGCGCCGGGGTCACCTTCGATCACCAGCCGTTGGTGGCTCAGCACGCGCTCCAACTCCACGGCATGCCGCTCGGGCATCTCGCGCTTATTATCCTTTAACTCGCCGCCCGCCGTCGTCAGCGGAATGTAGAGTTCATCGATGGGAAAACGGTACGCCTTGCCCGCCCCCACCTGCAAGCCACGAATGTCGATCCAACGCGTTTGCTCGCGCAACTGGCGAAGGTACTCGGTCGGGTCCCCACTTGGCCGCTTGTCGACCACGACGCCCTGGTTCCGTGCCTTCCATTTCGTTAACGACTCCTGCACCAGCGAGTTGACGCTGGCCGGGTGCGTGAACGTCTTGCGGAAGCCCAGGCCGTCAATCCATGCTTTGAATTCCCCCAGTTTCTTGAGGTTCCTCGCGATCTCTTTCTGATATTTGGCGGTGAGCTTGCGTTGTTCTAGAGCCTCCGTCACCCGATAGGCTTCTTTGTGTTCGGCCGGCCATGGATGCTGAGGATCGACCACGAAGGCGAGCAATTCCGCGCCCGCCGCGCGTATCTCCTCGCACTCGAGCCAGGTGATGCTCTTGTTGCCTTTGTTCGGCTGATCGCCCGGCACCCACCCATAGCGATGCGCCACCAGAACCACCAGGACGTCACACTCACGCACCTTAGCCATGCAAGCTGAATACGGCGGCGACTGCGTCTGTGCTTCGAAGTGCTCCATCATCTCCACGGCGAACCCGGCCTGCCGGGCCGCCTCGGCCGCCTGCTCGCGATGCTCGCGCAAGTCCTGCGCGGTGGACGAGATGAAGACGACAGGCTGAGTGCGGGGCATTGAGATAACAGTATATCGGGGGCACCGGGCCCTTATTCGGTTTCGAGGCCCGCCTGCTTGAGCAGACGGCGCAACTGGGCCATCCCTTGGTCGCCTTCCACGGCGGCGGTGAGTTTGCCTTCGCGGTCAATGACGAGGTAGAGGGGCAAGGGTCCGGCTTGGTAGGGCCGGCTGAGTTCGTTCTCGGTGGTGAGGGCCACCGGATAGCCGCGTGGATACTCGCGCAGGAACTTCTCCACCGTCGCGCGCTCCTCGCTGACTGAAATGCCGATGATGGCCAAGTCCTGGTGTTGCTGATGGAGCTTTTCGAGCGCTGGCGCGTCGGCGCGGCAGGGGGGGCACCAAGTGGCCCAGAAGTCTAACAGCACGATCTTGCCCTTATACGAGGCGAGCGAAATCGCTTTGCCGTCGAGGCCCTTCGCGACGAACGCGGGCGCGGGCTTCCCGGCGAACTGCTGCTGGATCTTGGCGGCATTCCAGGGCGTAAACTCGGCCACTTCGCGGAAGTTTGCGGGCAGGGTGAACAGGCTGGCGAGGGCAGGCTTGCCGAAAGTCATGCGTTTCAGGGTCAGCCGCGTCTCCTGCCGGTAGCCGCCTGTAGGCGCTTGCACCTCTTGCGACGCTTGGTAGGACACGAGCAGCCCCGTTTCGGCTTCCGCCAGCAAACGCATCGTGCCGGGCAACATTCGCGGCGCGTTGGCGCCCCCGCCGGCCATCTCGCGTCCCTTGAGGGGCACGTCCAGCGTGAGGCAGGTGCGCGCGACGACTCCGCAGGGCTGGCGCGGGAGTTCGACGGCCTTGGTCCATTCGGGCTCGCCGAAGCGGTAAGCGGTGGGCAGCGGTGGCTCGCCCGGGGCCGGTAGCTTGCCGCGCAGATATTCCGGCGTGCCTTCCTCAAACGAGAAGATCGCTTGGCCATCGTACAGACGGACCAAGTTCTCCGAGCCCGAGACGGTACGCTCCCGCCAACGCGCGCCCGCCGCATCGAGCGTGAGTTGCCGTTGCGCCGCGCGCTGGCCGCCGGGGACTGCGTAAGAGCGGGAGATTTCGAACTCCTGGTGGTAGCTCGACAGTTTTTCGCGCTTGGCGGTAAGTTCCGCCCAGCGAGTGCCTGCGGGAGTCTGCGCTGCGGAGGATAACGCCCCCAGCAGCGCGAAGAGAATCATCGATCGCCCCATCAACACCAGCTTAACCGGATCTTGTCGCCCATGGCGAGCAGAAGGGCAGATCCCTTAGGGTCCGGGTGGGTATTCCACCTGCCGGAGCCCGAGGTTGAGCTGCATGCGGCGGCGGATTTTGGCTTTTTCGGCCAGGATGCGGACCTCTTCGGCGCTGAGTTTGGGTTCGTTTAGCGTTTCGGCTCTTTGGGGCTCAGGAGGAGGAACTTCTTTCGATTGGTGTTTGGGGCTCGGGGTCAGATTAAAGGGCGGGGCGCTCTTGTAAGTCTCTAATATCTTTGAGGCGGTTGCGGTAATGCTGGTGAAGTTGGGCGTCGTAGCGCGCACGGTGTTTGGCCAGAGCAGGGTTGAAAATCGACGCCAGCTTGGCCGGGCGACAAGGCCGAATTCACCCCACAGCTCACGCTGCGGGCTAGTGGCTTCCAGAATTCACCCCACAGCTCACGCTGTGGGCTAGTGGCCTTGCGAACCGGATTTCCCATATACTCTCGAGATGGATCGAGCACACCAACTCCGGCGGATCGCTGAATCGTATTTCGATGGATTACGCGACAAGAAGCTGGCGGCCATCCCCTACGCAGCGGCGGTAACGCTGCGCGCGCCGTTGGCGCCTGGCGGAAGCGCGGTTCCGCTCGTGGGTCGAGACGCGGTGCATGCTTATCTCACGGCGATTCTGCCCGCGATTCAGGACGTCCAGTGGGAAGACGGTTACGTGAATGCGGGGCAAACGGCGGTGATGGGCAGGGCGGAACTGACCATGGTCTCCGGCGCCCGGCTGCGGGTCGCGGACTGGTTTGAGGTCGATGCGTCCGGCCAGATCACGGCGCAGGAAAACCACTTCGACCCCCGGCCGGCCTTAACCTAGCTGGCTCTCGCTTGGACCTATGAAACCAGGAGAGAAGATCGGTCCGTTTGAGATTCTGAAACCCCTGGGCGCGGGCGGCATGGGGGAGGTCTTTCAAGCGCGGGACAAGCGACTGGACCGGCCGGTGGCGATCAAGTTTTCACAGCAGCACTACTCGGAACGGCTGGGGCGAGAGGCGCGGCTGGCTTGCGTCGTGCGGCATCGGTGAGCGTGCCAACTGCTCGATATTGGCGAGTGGAACGGCAACCTTTATCTGGTGATGGAGTACGTGGAGGGCGAAACCCTGGCGCAGCGGCTGCGGCAAGGGCCCTTGCCGGTGCGGGAAGCGGTGCGAGCGGCGATTGAGCTGCTGGGCGTGCTGTCGGCGATGCATGGGCGGGGCATGATCCATCGCGACTTGAAGCCCGCGAACATCATGATGACCGCCGCCGGCGTGCGCCTGATCGACTTTGGGCTGGCGGTACGTGAGACCGTCGCGCGCTCCGAGGAGACCGTGACGGTGGACCTGACGTCGGACTCTCAACTGCTCTGCGGTACGCCGGGCTACATCGCCCCGGAGCAGGTGCGCGGCGATCGGGCCACGCCGTTGAGCGATCTTTTCGCCATGGGCGCGATCCTGTTCGAGATGATTGCCGCGGCCCCCGCGTTTCCCGGCACCAGTCTCGCTGAGCGGCTGGCGGCGGTGCTGCACGTCTCCCCTCCCAGCCTACCGGCCATGCCGGAGACACCGGAATTGGATGGCCTGATTCGCCGGGCCCTGGCCAAGACGCCGTCGGCCCGCTTCGCATCGGCGGCCGAGTTTGCCGACGAATTGCGGTTGGCGCTCGAGCCGCGTTCCCCGGAGACGAGTGAAAGTGCGGCGAGTTCGCCCGTGCGGCGGCTAGTCGTTTTGCCCTTCCGAGCCTTGCGGGAAGACCCGGAGACTGGATTCCTGACGCGCAGCCTACCCGAAGCGATCACCTGCGAACTGGCGGCGTTTCCGGGCCTGCACGTGCGCTCGAGCATGGTGGGTTCGCGTTACGCCGGCGAAGCTCCGGACCTGCGGGCCATCGCCGCCGAAGCGGCCGTGGATATTGCCGTCACCGGGACGTTGCTACGGGTGAAGGATCAGATCCGGGTTTCCACGCAAGTGCTGCGCGTGCCGGCCGGCACGGTGCTCGCCACCTCCTCCTTTCAAGGGGCGGTTGACGATCTGTTCGAACTGCAGGACCAGGCCGTGCGGCGCATCGTGGCGGGCCTGGGCACCGTGGACGAAGCCGGTATGCATCGCGACGTTCCGCGAGACGGGCGAGGCTACGAGTTGTACCTGCGTGCCAACCTGGCGGCGCAGGACCGCGTCCGCATGGGCGAGGCGGCGGAGCTCTATCGCCAGTGCCTGGCGCTGGACCCGCACTACGCGCCCGCCTGGGCAAGGCTGGGCCGCTGTCATCGCGTGGCGGCGAAATATTTGCAGCAACCGCCCGAAGGAATCGAGACGGCGAAGGCGGCGCTCGAAAGGGCCGTTTCGTTGAATCCAGAGTTGGACCTCGCTCAGAATTTGTATGCCCAGTTGGAGGCCGATCTCGGTCGGCCGGAGGAGGGAATGCGCCGGCTTTTGAAGATCGGCGAGAAGAACCGGCAGTCAAGCGAGGTCTTCGCCGGGCTCACCTTGGTTTGCCGGTTTTGCGGGCTGCTGGACGAGTCAACCCAGGCCCATCGGATGGCCCGGCGCTTGGACCCCACCGCCGGCACCAGCGTCACCCACACCTACTTTCATAAGCGGGAATATCTGTGGTGCCTGGAGACCTGCGGGGATGGCATCGGATACGCGGACGCCCTGGCCCTGGATGGGCTTGGCCAGACCGCGGAGGCGATCCAACGGACGGAAGACCGGTTGGCGTCCGTTCACTCGTCGCCACTGGGCGTGGTGCTGCTGTCGAGTATGCTGGCTGCGCTGAAGGGCGATGGAGCCTTGGCCACGGCGACGGCGGAGGCGATGACGGTGTTGGACGGCGCGGTGCGCGGCGGCTACTACCTGGCTGACGCACTGGCGGAGGACCCTTGGTTCGAGCGCGCCCGCGACCTGGGTGCCTTTCGCCAACTGCGAGAGTTCGCCCGGGGTGCCAGGGAACGGGCACGAAACACGTTTGTGGCGTGCGGGGGCGAGTCGCTGTTGGGTTGACTTCGGTGGTGCGCAGATGGTGGAGGGCCCAGTGGAGGGCCTGGGTGACCCATCGCGTGACGCGATGGGCTAGTGAAAATTGAGTAGTAGTCTAGAGGGCCCACGCGGTGCACGTTCCTACACTTTTTCGCGCCATAATGTCAGCCATGGGACACCTCTTACTCCTGCTGCTGGCGCAGATCGCCGCGCCGTCGTTGGCGCTCCTCCCCGATGGGCGCGTCGTCCTCACTTGCGCGACGCCCGGGGCCGTCATCCGCTACACCCTCGACGGCAGCGTTCCGGACCGTTCCTCTGGCGCCTATCTCGCCCCCATTGTGGTCCCGATCGGGAAACAGGTGATGGCCAAAGCCTTCTTGTCCGATGGCTCGGAAGTCAGCCCAGGCTTCGTGGGTGCCATCCGCGAAGCGGACCCCTCAACCGTCGTGCCCGTCACCCAGAATCGCGACTGGAAGAACTACGATTGGGTCCAGCGGCACCAAGCCATCCTGGAATTGGCTCGCAAACAGCCGCCTCACCTGATCTTCATTGGCGACTCGATTACCCACTTCTTCGGCGGCAGCCCGGTTGACGCCAAGCTTCGTGGCCCGGACGTTTGGGAGAAATACTACAGCCGGCGGAGAGCCCTGAACCTGGGTTACGGCTGGGACCGTACCGAAAACGTCCTTTGGCGCCTGCAACACGGCGAAGTGGACGGCATCGCGCCCAAAGTCGCCGTGGTGATGATTGGCACCAATAACGCCGGCCTCAACACCGCCCCCGAAATTGCCAACGGCATCCGGAAAATCTGCGAGGATTTACACCAGCGCCTCCCCTATACCCGCATCCTGTTACTCGGCATTTTCCCTCGCGGCGCGCAGCCCAACCCAGCCCGGGAGAAAGTCGCTGAGGTCAACACCTTCATCTCTAAACTGGATGGCGATTTGAATGTCACTTACTTGGACATTGGCAAAGTCTTGCTCGCACCCGACGGCAGTATCTCACCCGAGGTGATGAACGACTATCTCCACCCCACCGCCGCCGGCTAAGAACGCTGGGCGAACGCGATGGAACCTACCCTGCGCCAGTTACTCGCCGAGTAACTCACCTGAGTCTTATATTTCGACCCCACCGCTTACACGGCGGGCTAGAAACGGCGTTGCACCGCCCATTGATACAACGCCATTGCTTGGTCGAAAACATCCGGCAAGTCCTCCGCCAGTAAGTAACCGGGAGCGACTAAGTCACGGGCACTCCACCAGCCCTTGGGCGTTGCGCGACGCCAGCTTCAGGTCGGCGATGGCGGCCTTGGCGGGCAGGTCAGGGTTCGGGTGAAGTGCGCTTTGCCCACGATCTTCTGGGAGGCGCCCGCGAGGCGGAAGGGCTTGCCATTCAGGATGAGCTCGGTACGTTCGACTTCGAGCCGTGTGAGGACGGCGAAGGCCAAAGGAGTGAGTAAAAGAGCCAGCAGGCACCGCATGTTTGATTCTAGACCTACTTATGTAGATACTCCAGTGATAGACTTTCAGGGCACTCTTACGATGTGGAAACTATTGACCGTACCCTTGCTCGCCGCCATCAGCATGCCAGCGGCCTTCGTGCGCCTCGACGTGCTGGACCGTTCGGATGTTTTGAGCGGGCAGACCTTCGGGAAGTTCGGCGCCTACGAGTGGGTACGCGGCCGGGCGTACTTCGCCGTGAAGCCCACGGAGCGGATTACGGACTTGGCGCTCGCGCCGCGCAACTCGGCAGGCCAGGTGGAGTTTTCAGCCGACGTGGTGATGCTGCGCCCGAAGGATTCGAAGTTGGGCAACGACACGGTGCTGCTCGAGCCGCCCAACCGCGGCGGGATGGGCATGTTAGCGATGTACAACCGGGCGCGGGGCTCGGCCAATCCAGCCACCGCCGAGGAGTTCGGCGATGGCTACCTGCTACGCGAAGGCTACACGCTGGCCTGGATCGGCTGGCAGCATGATGTGCCGCTGCGCGACGGGCTTTTGCGGAGTTATGTCCCCGTCGCGAACGGCGTGGAAGGCTGGGTGCGCGGCGAGTTCACTCCGTCAGCGCCCGTCGAAAGATTTTCGTTGGGCGATGGAGGCCATGTCCCTTACCCGGT
>JBBQQS010000194.1:0-9154 GCA_038215525.1 Bryobacterales bacterium | reverse complement strand
TATTGCTGCTGCTGCTTTCGGTGGCCGATGGCACCATCTTTTATTCCAAAAGCTTCCCAAACTCGGTGCCGGCTTATGTCTCTTTGCAACTAAGTCTGTCGGGCGACGTCATTTATAAAGAAGCCGTGGATGACGAACAGCCCGTGAAGCTAAAGCTCGAGCCCAGTGAGATGGCGGAGATCTTTGCCTTGGCCGAGAAGCTGGGGCACTTTGACCGGCCGCTCGAGTCCGGCTTGAAAGTCGCCTTTATGGGCGAAAAGACCTATCGCTGGGAAGGCGACGGGAAGAAGAACGAGCAAAAGTTCAATTACTCCCAGGACCTGGACGCCAATAAGCTGCAGGATTGGTTCGAGCGCATTACGGAAAGCGAGATGCTCTTTTTCTCGCTGGAGCGCACCGTGAAATACGACAAGTTGGGCGTCTTCAAAGCGCTGCTGCAACTGGAAGCGGCATATGATCGCAAGCGGCTGGTGGCTTGGCCGCAATACCTGCCGCTGCTCGACCGCGTGGCCAAGAATTCGAGTTATATGAACGTGGCGCGCGAACGTGCCGCATCGTTGGCCGAAGTCTTTCGCAATCCGCCGCCCACGGCCGCTGTGAAGCCCGAGAATACTGCCAAGGGGAAACCGTGAAACTCGCTCTGATCTTCAGCCTCGCCGCCCTGCTCTGGGCGCAGGACGCGCCCAAGCCATCCGCCGCCGATGACGAACAACAGGTTTTGAGGCAATCCTTGGGCGAGGCCGGTAACTCGCCCGTCGAGTTTCTGCGCGCGCTCGAAAGTCACCTAAAGAAGTACCCGCAGACCGGCCGCCGCGATGAGATCGAGCGGGCGATTTTGAAGAGCTCGATTCAGGCCGAGGACCGCAAGCGCATTATCGATTATGGCGAGCGCATCCTCAAGAAAGATCGCAACGACCCGCAGGTGATGGTGGCCGTGGCCCAGGCGCTGGTGGAAGCGGGCGACAAGCCCAGTGCCCTTCGCGCCGCTGTTTATGCCGAACAACTTGTCGACCAACTGAAGATCGCGGCCAAGGAGAAGCAAGGGTCACCGCGTGAGCAGGCCAAGCTGCTCTCCGATTTGAATGAGAGCCTCGCCAAGGCCAATCTGGTTTGGGGACAGGCGCTCGAAGTGCAAGGCCAGAGTATGGCGGCCATCGAGAAGGCCGAAGCTAGCTTCAAGCTGGACGCGGCGTCGGACGCGGCGCAGTTCCTGGGCCGTACCTACGCCAAGCTGAATCGCCCGGCCGACGCGGTCGCGCGCTTTGCGGACGCTTTCGCTTTGGACGGCGAGGATCGTGACCGTGTGCGCAAAGAGATGGGCGAGATCTATCAGAAGTGGAAAAGCAGCCAAGCTGGCTTGGGCGACGAAGTGCTAAAGGCGTTCGACCGCGCGAGCAAGGCCGGCGAACAACGCCGCGCCGCGCTGCGCCAAGTGGACCCCAACTTTGGCGTCGACAACCCGCTCGAATTTACGCTTTCCGGCCTGACGAGCGAAAAACTGCAGCTCAAGAACCTGAAGGGCAAAGTAGTGGTCTTCGATTTTTGGGCCACCTGGTGCGGACCCTGTCGTGCGCAGCAGCCGCTGTACGAACAGGTGAAAGAGCGCTTCAAGCACAACCCGAAGGTGGTCTTTCTAAATCTGAACACCGACGAGGAGCGTGACGGCGTGAAGCCCTTCCTCGAATCGAACAAGTGGGCGAAAACCGTGTGGTTCGACGATGGCTTAAGCAATCTGCTGAAGGTGAACTCCATCCCCACGACGATGATCTTCAACACGCGGGGCGCACTGGTGAGCCGGATGAACGGCTTTATCGCCGACCGGTTTGTGGACATGTTGGCCGAACGGATTGAGCAGGCGCTCGCCGAATGACCTTCCGGCGCGTCGTGTGGATCGTGCTCGATAGCGTGGGCATTGGCAAGATGCCCGATGCGCTGGCTTACGATGGTCCGCTGGATAGCGACACGCTGGGCAATATTGCGCGCCAACGGCCGCTGGCGTTGCCGAACCTGTGCCGGCTGGGGCTGGGCAACATCCGCCCTTTTGCCGGACTGCCGCCCGACGCCGCGCCCATGGGCAATTACGGCAAGTGCGCGCTGGCTTCGCCCGGCAAGGATACGACTACGGGCCATTGGGAGATGGTGGGCATCCATTTAGCTAAGCCGTTTCCGCTCTACCCGCAGGGCTTTCCCGCCGAGCTGATGCAGGCCTTCGAAGCGGCCATTGGCCGGGACACGTTGGGGAACAAGGCGGCGTCCGGCACGGAGATCCTGAAGGAGTTGGGTGAGGAGCATGTCCGCACGGGCCAGCCGATTGTCTACACTTCGGCCGATAGTGTCTTTCAGATTGCGGCGCACGAAGAGGTAGTTCCGCTCGCCGAACTCTACCGCGATTGCGAGATCGCGCGCGGCTTGCTGCATGGCCAGCACGAAGTGGGCCGGGTGATTGCCCGGCCGTTTGTGGGTGCTCCTGGTTCTTTTACGCGCACGGCGAACCGGCACGACTATGCGGTGGCTCCGCCGGCTGGCATGTTACTCGACTTACTCGCTGCCCAGGGCGTGGCGGTGCACAGCATCGGCAAGATCGCGGATATCTTCCTGGGCCGGGGTATTGCGGTGAGCGATAAGACCCAGTCGAATGCCGACGGTATGGCCAAGACTTTGGCCGCGCTCGAACATACGGTGAGCGGGCTGATCTTCGTCAACTTAGTCGACTTCGACTCTCTGTATGGCCATCGCAATGACGTCGAAGGATATGCCCGCGCGCTCGAAGCCGCCGACCAGTGGCTGCCGAACTTACTAAGGAAACTGGCCGCGGACGACCTGCTGATTCTCACCGCCGACCATGGCTGCGACCCCACCACGGCCTCCACGGATCACTCGCGCGAGTACACGCCGCTGCTTTGTTATGGCCCTTCGGCCCAGGCCGGAATGGACCTTGGCACGCGGGCCAGCTTGGCGGATATCGGGCAAACGGTGGCCGAAAACTTCGGCGTTCAGCTTGCCGCCGGGGCGAGTTTTCTGGCGGCTATCGCAAAAGACGTCACTTAGTCGGCATTTCCGACTATTTTTTCATCGGCGTGAAAAATAAGTGAAAAATAAGTGAGAGGAATGCCTCGCGAAAACCACTTATAGGTAGTAGCAAGTAGTCCTCCCCGATTGCCAGCTCGCATCTGGCGTTCGGATTCTGTGGGTGAGTGGCAGAGTGTTCGAAGATGCAACGCTCTTTTCGCCGCTCACCCTTTCTTTTTTGGGCTAAGGTTTCTTTCCCGCCCCGTACACGATCTGCCCTGGCAGGTTGCCCGTATGCCGGCCTCGATCCAGCACGATCTGCCCGTTCACGATGACATAGGGAATGCCGATCGGATACTGCTTCGGCTTCTCGAACGTCGCTTGATCGAGCACCATGCGGGCGTTGAAACAAGTGATGTCGGCGGCCAAGCCTTCCTTCAATCGGCCGCGGTCTTTGATGCCCAGCTTCTCCGCGTTCAAGGCCGTCATCTTGTAGACCGCTTCGGGCAGGGTGAGCACCTTGTCCTCGCGCACGTATTTGCCCAGAATGCGCGGGAAGGTGCCGTAGTAGCGCGGATGATGATGGGGCACGCCGGTGGGCCCGTCGGGGTTGACCGCCGCGCCGTCGGAGCCGATGGAGGTCCAGGGCTGCTTTAAGGCCACGCGCATGTCCTCTTCGCTGTGGTGGAAGAAGACGGTGGGCGTCTGGCCTTTCTCTTCGAGAATCACTTCGAACATGGTCTCAATAGGGTCCTTCTTTTCGGCCGCGATCAGGTCGCTCATGCGCTTGCCCTGGAATCGCTTGAAGCGCTCGCTCTTTAAGGAGACGAGCAACATGCGGGACCAATCGCCGCCAACGGCGAGGTAGTGGTTGTACCAGTCAGGCAAGCCGCTGAGCACTTCGCGGTGCATGCGCGCGCGGTCCACCGGATTGCGCAAGCGGGCGAGCAGCTTCTCTCGCCCGCCTTCGTGGGCCCAGGGCGGCACGATGGAGACCAGGCTGTTCTGGCCGGCGGTGTAGGGATAGACATTGGCGGTGACGGTCTGCCCGGCGTCGCGGGCCTTCTGGATCACGGCGACCACTTCGTTCATCCGCCCCCACAGCTTCTGGTGCGCGATCTTCAGGTGGATCACGTCCACAGGGACCTTGGCGAGGCGGCCGACTTCGATGGCTTCGCGCACCGCGTCCAGCACCGTCTCACCCTCGTCGCGAATGTGCGAAGAGAAGATACCGTGGCCGGGCGCGACAGCCGAAGCCATCTGCGCGAGTTCCGCCGTGTGGGCGATGTTGGCCGGCGGCAGCATCAGGGCGGAGGAGAGGCCGAAGGCGCCTTCGTCCATGGCCTCGATGATCAGCTTCTTCATGGCTTCGAGTTCGGCAGGCGTGGCTTGGTTGAAGGTGTCGCCCATGACGTAGGTCCAGATCTGGCCTTGGCCGACGTAGGAGCCGATGTTGGTGGCGATGCCTTGCTTCTGGAGGCGGGCGAAGTAGCCGCCGAGCGTGGTCCAGTCGACTTTGATGCCTTCCACTTCCAGGCCGCGCTTATCGGGCCGCACCGGACCGGCGGAGGGCCCTTCGGCGATGATCTGCGTGGTGACGCCCTGGCGGATCATGCTTTCGCCTTTGGGCTCGCGCAGCATCGAATAGTCGGAGTGCGAATGGCCGTCGATGAAGCCGGGCGTTACGGTGAGGCCACGGGCATCGATCCGTTGCTTAGCCGAGGCGCTGCCCAATGGGCCGATCTTGGCGATCTTGCCGCCGCGCACGCCGATGTCGGTGTTGACGGCCGGATGGTTCTCGCCATCGAGCACCGACCCGCCGGCGATGATCAAGTCATACTCTTCTTCAGGGCGTTGACAGGTGCTCAACAGGATCAGGGCCAGCAAGGGCAAGACGATGCGCATGGCTGTTAAGGTAACACGCCCCTCGCGGGGGCCAATTCGCCTCTAGAATGGAAGTATGCACATCGCCGTATTCGCTCTGCTCGCGCTGCCGCTGTTCGCCGTGGACGCCAATTTTCCCGATCCCGCCGTGGACGTGAAACCTGCAACCGGTAAGCAAACGGCGGTCTTTGCCGGAGGCTGCTTCTGGTGCGTCGAAGCGGTCTTTGAAATTATGGAAGGTGTCGACGACGTGATCTCCGGCTATTCCGGCGACACGAAGGAGAACGCCAAGTACGATATCGTTTCGAGCGGCGCCACCAAGCACGCTGAAGCGGTACTGATTACCTTCGACCCCACCAAGACCAGCTACGGCCAACTCCTGAAGATCTTCTTCAGCGTCGCCCACGACCCCACCACGCTCAACCGCCAAGGCCCCGACGTCGGCACGCAATACCGCAGCGCTATCTTCTATGCGAACGACGAGCAGAAGAAAGTGACCGAAGCCTACATCAAACAGATAGACAACGCGCACGTCTTCAAGAAAGCGATCGTCACCCAAGTGGTGCCGCTCGACAAGTTCTACACGGCGGAAAGTTACCACCAGAATTACTCGGTGAATAACCGCTCGAACCCTTACATCGTCAACGTCTCCGACCCCAAAGTCGAGAAGTTAAAGAAGCTTTTCCCTGGCTGCTTGCGCAAGCGCAAATAGTTTCTGACAACAACAAAACGCCCCCGGCCCGTGAGGGAGGGGGCGTTTTGCGGTGCGGTGCGGGAAGAGCCTTTACTGCTTCTCGAAGATGTACTTGGTGACGATGAGGCCCAGGGGCGTGCCGCCGATTTGGGTGTCGACGACTAGGTTGCCGCTGGCGTCGAAGGAGTTCTTCTCGGTGATTTCGAGCACCATGTCGCCGAAGGGCCGCTTAGTGACGACTTCGATAACCGGACCGTTCATCTTGGCGACGCTCTTCACTTCAGCGCCCATGAGGGTGTTGATGCTTTCGGAGCCATCGAGCTTGAGCGAGACGGTGGACTTCTGAGCGTTGCCACCTTGGATTTGTTCGGTGTCCATGGAGAGCACGGGGCCTTCGTGCTTCATGACGCGGGTGATGGCGGTGGGGCGGTACTCTTCGGGGAGCGAGCCGAAGTTGCTCTTGGCAGCATTCATTTTCCAGCTGCCAGAGAAAGTGGGGGCGGGACTGGAGGCGGAAGTGGACATGGCCGAGGCGCCGGCGCGGTCGAAGGCGTATTTGATAACGATGTCGCCGATGGGGGTGGCGAGGACCTTGGTGTCGTTAAAGAGCACTTGGCGATCGGCACTTAAGGAGTAGCGTTCTTCCATGTCGAGCGCGGTGCCGCCGACATCGATTTTGCTCTTCATCACGACGGCGGCGGCATCCCAAACGGCGTTGGTTTTGACGTCGGCTCCGCGCTGGGAGTTGACGCTGTCAGAGCCATCGAGCTTGAAGGCGAGCTTCATGGCGCGTTCGCCGCGAGAGGAAGTTTCGGTACCGGTCATATTCATTTCGGCGTCGGTGTTGGTGATGACGCGGGTGGAAGCATCGGGAATCATTTGTTCGGGCAAGGAGCCGAAGTTACTTTTGGTTTTGTTGAGGGTCCAGGAGCCAGAGAAGTCGGCTTTCTGAGCGAAGCAGAGAGCCTGAGCGAGGAAGATGGTGAGCAATACGCGTTGGTGCATCATTTTCATGGTACCTGAGTGGGGCTGGGTTGTTTAGGGGAGAAGGGCGGCGCCGAGGATGGGACCTTGTTTTTTGGCTTGAAGGAAGACGACGGCGCGTTGTTGGGGGGCGGTAGGTTTGAGGATGACGTCTTTCGAGTAGGCGCTACCTTTGGCGACGGGGCCGAGGGGGGTAAGCGAGCGGACGATGGCAACGTGGCGGAGATCGCGGCCGCCGTTTTCGCCACGGGCGACTTGGGTGGTGGCTTGGGGATCGACCAGGGCGACGATGACTTCGGCGTTTTCGGGGACGGCGTCGATGTCGATGTGGACGGTCCAGGAGCTGGGCTGGCGGTCGACGGAGGTGAGCCTTACGGGCGTTTTGTGCTGCTTGGCGGCGTCCGAGATGGCGGTGAGGGCACGGCGGGTATCGCTGCCGACGAATTCGACTTTGCCATCGATCACCATTTGGGGCGTATAGTTACCGCCGGTGCCGATGCGGTTGGCGTAGACGCCTTGGCGGCGGGTGAAGAGGGCGTTCGAGAAGGGGTCGCGCCAGCCGAGTTGGTCCCAGTAGTCGACGTGTTCGCTAAGGACGATGGTTTCAACGCCGCGAACGGGCTGCTCTTTTTCGAGCCGCGCGAGCAGTTTGTCGGCGGGCGGGCAACTGGAGCAGCCTTCGGAGGTGAAAAGCTCAACCAGCACGGGCGTGACGGGTTGGGCGGAGAGCGGGAGAGCGAACAGGAGAGCAAATAAGGTACGCATACACCGAAGACATCCCATGCTAGCGCGGCTTTATTCCAGAGCGGGGGTAAACTAGGAAAACTGTGAAACGACGTAACTTTATTGGCGGTAGTTTGGCGGCGCCTGTTGCTTTGGCTGCGGCTCCGATTGAAGGGAAGCCGGCCCTCTTGGGCGGTGCGCCCGTGCGGACGGCGAAGTTCCCTTCGTGGCCGGTGCAGGATTCTCTTGAAGCCGGCAGCTTGCAAGAGGTGCTGAAGAGCGGCAAGTGGGGCCGCGGCACGGGGCAGGCGGTGAACCGCTTTGAGGCGGCTTACGCGGATAAGATAGGGACGAAGGCGTGCCTGGCGACGGCGAACGGGACCAGCGCGCTGCTGACCACGCTGAGCGCGTTGGGCATTGGGCCGGGCGATGAAGTGATTGTGCCGCCCTATACCTTTGTGGCGACCATCAACACGATCCTGCAGAACTTCGCGTTGCCGGTGTTTGTGGACACCGATCGCGAGACGTTCCAGATCGATGCGAGTAAGATCGAGCGGGCGATCACGCCGCAGACGGCGGTGCTGATGCCAGTGCACTTGGGCGGCAATGTGGCCGACCTCGACGCGATCCTAACAATCGCGGATAAACGTAAGTTGACCGTGATTGAGGACGCTTGCCAGTCGCATCTAGCCGAGTGGCGAGGGCGCAAGGTGGGTTCGTTTGGGCGGGCAGGGTGCTTCAGCTTTCAAGCGTCCAAGAATCTGAACAGCGGCGAGGGCGGGGCGATTGTGTCGAATGACGAAGAGCTGATCGAGCAGTGCTTTGCGTTCCACAACAATAGCCGGGGCCGCAAGACGAGCGGGACGGACTTTAGCTATCGGCAGCGAGGGTTGAACCTGCGGTTGACGGAGTTTCAGGCGGCGTTATTGCTGGCGCAGATGAGCCGGTTGGATGACCAATCCCGGCGGCGGGAGACGAATGCGGCGGCGCTGACGGCGATGCTCGGCCAGATCCCCGGGATTGCGCCTGCCAAGAGCTACGCGAATTGCACGCGGAATGCGTATCACCTGTACATGTTTCGTTATGACCAGGCGCAGTTTGCGGGATTGCCGCGGTCGCGTTTTTTGCAGGCGATGGCGGCGGAAGGCGTGCCGTGTTCGGGTGGTTACTCGCCGCTGAACCGGGAGCCGTTGCTGAAGAATGTGTTGATGTCGAAGGGCTACCAGCGCATCTACGGCGAGAAGCGGCTGAAGGCGTGGTTTGAGCAGAATCAGTGCCCGGTGAACGACTCTCTCTGCCAGGAAGCGGTGTGGTTTACGCAAACAATGCTGCTGGGCGAGAAGAGCGATATGGAGCAGATGGCCGGCGCGGTGGCGCGCATCCAGCGGCATGCCGCGGATCTGGCCAAGGGCTAGATGCGGTCAGCGCGTTTGCCGATTGGGCCGTCCACCGTGGTGATCGCGGTGCTGGTGTCGATTTTGTGGGGCGGGAACGTGGTGTCGATTCGCGCGGGCGTGGACTCAGTGCCGCCGCTGTGGAGCGCGTTCTGGCGGATGCTGACGGGCGTCTTTTTTGTGGCCGGCTGGAGTTGGTGGCGCGGCGTGCGGATGATTCCCACGCGGCAGGAGGTGCTGCCGCTGTTGGCGCTGGGCGTTCTGTTCACGATTCAGATTGCGTTGATGAACACGGCCTCGGCGTTGACGTCGCCGGCTTATGGGGTGGTGATTCTGAATTCTTACCCGGTGTTTGCGAATGTGGCGGGGCACTTTGGGCGCGGGTTCGCAGTGCATGAGGAGCCGATAACGGGCATTCGGGCGCTGGGCTTGGCGCTAGCGCTGACCGGGGTGATTTATCTGGCGC
>JBBQQS010000193.1:0-9168 GCA_038215525.1 Bryobacterales bacterium | reverse complement strand
CTTGATTGGCGTCCATGAAGCAGGGGTCGCACATCATGTTGCAGCGATTGGTAAGGTCGATGGTGAGCACCGAACCGCGGCCATGGGTGATGGTGGAAGAGCCGTGGTCGTGGAGCTTTTCGTCGTTGTGGGCGCGGATATCGCGGCCGGGGAAAACGTCTTCGAGATGCTTGAAGAAGGCCGTATCCATGGCCATCAAGTCTTCAAACTTGCCGTGGGTGGGGCACTCTTTCACCATCCAGATTTTGCCATCGCGTTCGATAATCTGGGCTTTAATTTCGCCGAGCTTGTCATTCTTGAGGATTTCGACGGGAAGTTCGCCGTTTAAGATGCGGTTGCGGAGGTCGGGGATGCACTTGGGGCAGAGGGAATCGGTGGTGCGGGGCCAGCCGAGCGGGGGCTTGGTCTTCTGGTAGCTCTTGAGCAACGGCTTGTCGGACCACTTGGGAGTGAACGACGGCTTTTGGTTGATGCCGTTCAGTTTGTCAAATACAACCCAACCGGCGCGCGCGGCGAAGACGGCGGCCTTTTCGACGATCTTGATACCCTTACCCATATTTCTCCCTATCTCTTTGTCGCTACTTCTCAGCTAAAGGCCTTAGGTAGAAATACGCCCAAGGCTACACGTCGAGTGTAATGAAGCGGCGAAGAGAAAGCAGCGGGATTTCCTCCAAGGGTGGCTTCTTTCGGTTGAATGGCGAGATATGGGGTTGAACGGGGATGGGGCTGGAGGTGAGTTAAGTCGTTGGTTTTGAGGTGTTTGGTGGGTTATGGGGGATTCCAGCCGGTCGTATTGGCGGATGATTTTCGTAAGTATAAGAAAAAGAATGACTTGAGTTGGAACGGGGGCATCCACGCGCATCCCGGGGTTTCTCGGTAAAGCGTTGTGCTGGAGGGAGTTAGTTAGTAGAAAGCGTCCGTGACGCGTCTCAACCGGCGCCGGCCATGGCCTGTTGCGCGACCGGCTTGAGAGCGCAGCCGGGTGGTTTGGGCCGCAATGGTCGGGCAAAGGCTTCTTCGAGTCCGCGGATGAAATCGTCGGAGCCCAGGGGGAGTTCGTGACGGGTGGCACGACGGATGGTGGCCGCCTCGCGACGGGTGAGGGTGGTGAGTTGGTCTGCCCAATGGGCTGGCGTGGGCCAGCGACCGTCGAAGTCGGCGGTATCGAGCCATTCTGGGGCCGGTTCGAGTCCCAAATGGGCTCGGGAGGAGGACCAGCGGAAGTCGGCGGCGGTCTTCACCATGCGGGCGCGGACCGGGTTGGATTCGACATAGCGAAGGGCGGTTTCCCAATGTGGAGTGTCCAGCACGCAGGAGTAGAAGCGGCCTTGCCAGAGGTGGCCTGAGGTTCGGTGGATGGCGTTGCGGTACATGGCATATTGGCCGTTGACGTCCATCATGAAGCGCGAGATGGCTTCGTCGCGGTCACCAATGGCGACGAGATGGAAATGATTGGGCATGAGGGCGTAGGCCGCAATACGTACGTCTCTTTCCTCGCTCCGGTTTTCCACAAGGCTGAGGAAATGGTGGCGGTCGGCGTCTGACGTGAAGATCTTCTGCTGGTTATTTCCACGCTGGGTGATGTGGAGCCAGTATCCGGGTGGGGCGAATCGGAGTCTGCGGGCCATGAGAATTTTCCTTCCACCAATAAGTGGTTTTCGGACAGGAAAATTCTCATAAATTTTCGAAAAAAGTGAGTTTGTGATGCGGAAAACGCTTTCCGGCGGGGCTATCTCGCGCAATATGTGCGGGTTAGCGGGAAAACCAGGCATGCGCGTGGACGGCCCCGATTGGAGGCCCGATTGGAGGCCAGATTGGGAGGGATGGCCCTGAGCGGCGGCCCTGTTCGTTAAGGGTACAGGAGGAACTGCTGCCGGAGTTGCGACCAGCTTTCGAGGGCGGGCTCCCAGGATTGCTGGATCATCTTGGGATCTTCGAGTTTTTGGATGGAGGCGACGGTCTGCTTGTTACCGATGAGCTTCAGGTTGGCGGGGAAATCGATCTTGCCAGGGTAAAGAGTGTTGAGGGCGACGCAGAGTTCGAGGCCGAGGCGGGTGGAATCGAAGGCTTCGCGGTCGGTGATGACAAAGCGGACGCCCTCGATGGTGCGTTTGGCAAAGTAAGACGCCTGGGGCGTGAAGCGGGTGGCGTAGATGCGGACACCGGGTACCTGGCGGCGGTTCAAATAGCCGGCGAGTTGGGCGCCGTTGATCCAGTCGGCACCGACTTGTTCGAATGGCGCATCGGTGCCGCGGCCGACCGAGTAGTTCTTGGCGTACTCGATCATGGCGATGCCGGGATAAAGCAGGGCGGCATTCAGGGAGCGCATGTTGGGCGAGAGATCGACCCAGGTCTGGCCGGTGGAATCGTACCAGTCGTTGCGACGCCAGCCTTCCATGCGGACCACTTTGAGGCGGGAGGGCTTGGCCAGCGTGGAATTGATGAGGCCGGCGAGTTCGCCGAGGGTCATGCCGTGGCGCAGGGGCATGGGAATGGTCGCGACGAAAGAGACGAGGTCCTCATCGAGCAGGGGACCTTCGATATGGCGGCCACTGATGGGGTTCGGCCGGTCGAGCACATAGAAGGTGAGGTTATTCTCCGCCGCGGTTTCCATGGCGTTCTTCATGGTGGAGACGTAGGTGTAGAAGCGCGCGCCGGCGTCCTGGATGTCGAAGACCAAGCCTTGCAAGCCGGCGAGATGCAGCGGATTCGGCTTGCGCGTTTGGCCCTGATAGAGGCTATGGACGAGCAGACCGGACTTTTCGTCTTTCGCGTCACCCACCTTTTCGTGGTCCTCTTTGCCCAGTAGCCCATGTTCGGGCGAGAACAAGGCGGTGAGTTTCACGCCGGAGGCGAGCATCACGTCGATGTTGCGGCGGCCATCGGGTAGGAGCCCGGTGTGGTTAGTGATGAGGCCGACGCGCTGGCCGCCAAAGTCGGAGAACTTACGTTCGGCGGCGACTTCGAGGCCGGTCTTGGTCGGCGTCATGGACGGCGCTGGGAGATTCGCGGCGACCACCGAACCGACGCGGCCGCGCAAGGAAACCACGGCCGGCCGGCGGTAGGGATGGACCGAGTTCGACATCAGAACGATGTAGGTTTGCGTGCCCGGATCGACCCAGATGGAGGTGCCGGTGAAGCCAGTGTGGCCATAGCCGGTGGCGGGAAAGAGGTCGCCGCGTTGGCCGGCGTAGGCGGAGTCGATATCCCAGCCGAGTCCGCGGATGGCGGGCATGCTGGGCGGTGTTTGCGGGGTGGTGAAGCGCTGGACGGTGAAGGGCGAGAAGATCTGGACTTTGTCGAGTTGGCCCATGCCGAGCATCATCGCGCAGAATTTCGAAAGGTCGAGCGCGGTGGTGAAGAGACCGGCGTGGCCGGCGATGCCGCCCATGAAGCGGGCGGTGGGATCGTGGACTACGCCGCGTAGCGGGGCGGGCATGCCCTTGTAGAGTTCAGTGGGCGCGATGCGGGGAATCCACGCGGTAGGAGGCTGAAACGTCGTGTCGGTCATCCCCAGGGGCGCAAAGATCTCGCGCCGCGTGAACTCGGCCAAGCTGACGCCCGATGTCCGGCGGACGATCTCGCCCAGGAGGACAAAGTTGATGTCCGAGTAGATGAAACGCGTATTGGGCTCGGCCACCGGCTTATCTTTGAGGGCGAGTTGAATGCCGGTGTCGTAGCCGCGCCATTCAGGAGATAGATCAACGTCCGGGCGCATGCCGGAAAAATGGGTGAGCAACTGGCGGACAGTGATGGTGGACTTACCGGCTTGGAACTCGGGCAGGTAGGTGGTGACCGGGTCCGCCAAACGTACTTGGCCGGACTCCACCAGCTTCATGATCGCCGACGTCGTCGCGATCACTTTGGTGAGCGAGGCGGCGTCAAAAACCGTGTCGAGGGTCATCTCTTCTTTGACGGGCGATAGAGCGCGCAAGCCGTAGGCTTTGTAGTGAAGGATCCTGCCACGATGGCCGACCAGAAGGACGGCTCCGGGCAATTGGTCCTTCCGTACGGCATCTTCGAGCAGTCGGTCGAGAATCGGGGAGCCGCTCCACGGAGTAACGACGGGAGGAGCGCCCGTAATCGGCAGCGTTAGCAGGAGGCAAACGGACAAGACACGCATCATGCGAACTGACCAGCCACCTTATCCAAAATAGCGGCGAGCGTAAGATCCTTCATGGTGATGCCTCCGGCGTCGTGGGTAACCAAGCTGACACTTACCCGATTGTAAACGTTCGTCCACTTGGGGTGGTGATCGAGGACCTCGATCTTGAGGGCGGCCATGGTGAGGAAGCCGATGGCTTGGCCGAAGTCGGCGAAGCGGAATTCGCGGTGGAGCTTGCCGTCAACCAGGGTCCAATGGGGCACGGCGGCGAGGCGCGTGTCGAGTTCGGCGGTAGTGAGTTTCATTCGTGAGGATGTTCCTTGCCCTTATGATGAGCCAGGGCGTAGGCGAGTTCAGGATCTTCAATCACCTGTTCGGCAATGATGCGGGCCACATCCGCGTCGGAGAAGGGGAGCGGCAGCCGCTTCTGCTTCTCGGGATCTTCGGCGGCCGGCGGGCGGCGCCATTTGTAGGCGACCACGGCGAGCGGCGGAAGCGCGATCCGGACACTGGCAGGGCGGCCATGCGAAGCCACTGGTTGGGTGTACACTTCTCTGCCGCTATTGACGCCAGAGCCGCCAAAGCGGGCCGAGTCGGTGTTCAAAATCTCGTCCCAGATGCCGGACTGCGGCACGCCGAGCTGGTAGTTGTAGCGCACGATGGGCGTGAAGTTGCACACGAACAGCACCACGTCGCTGCCGTCGCGGCCGCAACGCAGGAACGAGAGCACGGAGCTCTCGACGTCCTTAAAGTCCACCCATTCGAAGCCGCGGTGCTGATTGTCCACCTCGTGCAAAGCGGGCTCGTCACGATGCAGGCGATTCAATTCGGTCACCAGCGAGCGCAACTCGCGATGATGCGGGTACTGCAAGAGCTCCCACCGCAATGACCGCTTCTCGTCCCACTCTTCATACTGGCCAATCTCCTGGCCCATGAAGAGGAGCTTCTTGCCGGGGTGGCCGTACATGTAGGCGAGAAAACAGCGGGCGTTGGCGAAGCGCTGCCACTCGTCGCCGGGCATTTTGCTGATCAGCGAGCTTTTGCCATGGACCACTTCGTCGTGCGAGATCGGCAGCACAAAGCTTTCGGTAAAGGCGTACATGATGGAAAACGTCAGGCTCTGGTGCGATCCTTTGCGGAAGACCGGATCGAGCTTGAAGTAGTTGAACATGTCGTGCATCCAACCCATGTACCACTTCAATGAGAAGCCGAGACCGCCCAAGTAGGTGGGGTGCGTAACGACTGGGACGGACGTGGACTCTTCGGCAATCGTCAGGATGCCCGGCTGGCGATGGCAGGCTTCATTGAAGCGGCGCAGGAACGAGATGGCTTCGAGGTTTTCGGTGCCGCCGTATTTATTGGGGACCCAGTCGCCATCCTCTTTGCAGAAGTTGAGGTAAAGCATGCTGGCGACGGCGTCGACGCGGAAGCCATCGAGGTGAAAGGCGTCGAGCCAGAAGGCAGCACTCGAAAGCAGGAAGCTCTGCACTTCGGGGCGACCGTAGTTGAAGATCAGCGTGCCCCACTCTTTGTGCTCGCCTTGCCGGGGGTCGGCATGTTCGTAAAGGAAGCTGCCGTCGAAGTAATGAAGACCGTGGAGGTCGCGCGGGAAGTGCCCGGGCACCCAGTCGAGGATGACGCCGAGGCCGGCTTGGTGGCATTGGTCGACGAAGTAGCGGAAGTCATCCGGCGAGCCATGGCGGGAGGTGGGCGCGAACATGCCGGTCACCTGATAGCCCCAGGAGCCGCCGAAGGGGTGTTCGGTAATCGGCAGCAGTTCGAGATGCGTGTAGTTCATCTCGACGGCATAGGGGATCAGCTTGGCGGCGAGTTCGCGGTAAGTGAGTTCGCGATTGCCTTCGCCGCGCAGCCAGGAGCCGAGATGGACTTCGTACAATGACATCGGCGCCGCGTGCCAATTGGTGGCCGCGCGGCGGGCGCGCCATCTTTCGTCGTGCCATGCATAGCGTTCCGGCGGGGCGACGATGGAGCCGGTGGCGGGCGGTAATTCGGTGGCGAAGGCGTAGGGGTCGGCCTTCAAGACCGTGTAGCCGTTCATGGCCGAACGAATAAAGTACTTGTAGATCGCGCCGGGCTCAACGCCGGGCACGAAGAGCTCCCAAACGCCGCCATCGCGCTTGCGCATGGGCAGGGCGCGCTGGTCCCACTCGTTGAAGTCGCCGGTGACCAGGACGACGTTGGCATTGGGGGCCCACACCGCGAACTGCACGCCGGGGACGCCTTCGTATTCGAGGGCGTGGGCACCGAGGAAGGTATGGGCCGATTGGTGGGAGCCTTCGCCAAAGAGGTGGAGGTCGTAGCTGGTGATGCGGGGCGGGAAGCGGTACGGGTCTTCGACGAGGCAGGTGTCACCGTTAGGGCGGGTGACGTTGAACATGTAGGTGCTGGGCTGGCGAGGGAAGTCGGCGACGAAGAAGCCGTCGGGGTGAAGCCGCCGCATCGCGACGGAGCCTTCGATGGTCATGAGGGAGGCGTCGCGGGCGTGGGGCAGAAAGGCACGGATCTGCCAACCAGCGTCGGTTTGGTGAGGGCCGAGAATGCTAAAAGGGTCGCCGTGATAGCCACCGGCGATGGAGTCGATCTCCGCGGGAACAAGAGCGGACATGGAGCCCATTATGGCGCATTAAGCGCGGGTAAGCCGATGATTCTTCTTGTCATGATGGTGACGGCGATGGCCATCACGACGAAAGCGACCTCCACCAGGTTCTCTGGCCCGCTGCCTTGGACGTAGAATTTTGCCGTAGCGATGGCCGTGGTGGACCAGGTGAGTAGTAGTAACGCCGTCGCGGCATTGTGGGCGTAGCGGGCGACGATGATGGCAAAACTGAACGAGACCCCGGCGGCGATTGCGTAGTGGGTAGGCGCTTTGGCGACGCGGGCGAGGTCAAAGGCGGTGGCGGCGACGGTGACCGTCAGGCCGAGCTGCCAGTAGGCCCGGGGCTCAAGCGTAACCAGCCAGAGGGCGATCAAGCCGAACAGGAGCGAATCGAAGCGCAGATGGAAGGTGAGGAAGTCGCGGAAGAGGAGGGCCATCAGCAGGGTGGCCATCAGGAGTTGTTGCCAGATCGGGGCAGGCGCGGGATTAGGTTCGTCCGATGGAGACAGTTGCTTGGCGGCGTGGCCCAAAGCGAGCCCGAAGAGCAGGCCGAAGGTGAACTCCATCCCTTTCCACCAGGGGTATTGTCGGCCGAAGTGTTGGATGCCGAGGGCCTGGAGGGCACCACCGAGGCCGAAGCCGATGCCGCCGCCGAGTGCCCCCCAGAGGGCGAAGCGACGGGTGTGCGGTTGCCAGAGGATCAGGACGAGGCCGGCCAAGAGGAAGCCTGCCCAGACCTCTTCGCGGGGACGGTCCAGGCGGTTTGAGAAGTAGATCAGTTTGGGATGGTTGATCAGCTTCCAGCCGATCCAGGTAGCGGCAGTAAGCACGACGCCAATTTGGGCCAGGAGCTTGGGAGCGATCCGGGTGAACCCCTGACTGAGGACGCCGCCTCCGAGGAGGCCCCAGATGGCGCCCTTTAGGGAGAGTCCAAGAATACCCCAGGCGCGGGTGTCGAGCGCGTTGGCCATGCCGACCGTTTGGCCGTAGGTCATTTCGCCGCCGAAGCTGATGGCGATGGCGCCGAAGGCGCAGGCACGGGCCGAGGGCGCAATGCCGCGGGTGAGGCAGAGGGCGAGCGCCACCATGGCGCCCGGGATCATCGCGCCCAGCGGGCCGCCGCCGATGAAACCGCGTAGTCCCCAACCCAACATCATGGCCACCGCGGGCAACAGGTATGACATAGCGAGAAACCAAGCTATCATGTGGCTTCCGCATGCTGCCAGCTTTTTACCCGATTCTGGATGTCGCCGCGCTTTCGCCCAGCGGTATCTTGCCCGTCCGCGCGGCGGAGGTGATCCTGGCCGGGGGCGCGCGCATTTTGCAATTGCGGCATAAGGGGCATCTGTCGCGCGAACTCTGGGAGACGGCCGTTGCCGTGGCGGCGCTTTGCCGGGCGCGTGGGGCGCGGTTCGTGATGAACGACCGGGCCGATGTCGCGCGTCTGCTGGGTTGTGGCCTGCATGTGGGGCAGGACGATCTGCCGTGCGTGGCGGCGCGAGCCGTGATTGGGCCTGGGCTTTTGGGATACTCGACGCACAATCCGGAGCAATTGCAAGCGGCACCGGCGGAGGCGGATTATCTGGCGCTGGGGCCCATTTTTGCCACCGGCTCGAAGGAAAACCCTGACCCCGAGGTGGGGCTCGATAACTTACGCGCCTGGCGGCCGCTTACGGCGCGGCCCCTGGTGGCGATCGGGGGAATTACCCTCGAGAATGCCCGATCCGTGATCGACGCGGGGGCGAATTCCGTGGCGGTGATTGGCGGGCTCTTCCCGGGTCCCCTAACGCTCGACTTACTGGCAGAGAGGACGGAACGATGGTTGCGCCTACTTCCCAATTAGAGCCCCGCTTGGGGCTATTGAGTTCGACGACCTTGGTGATCGGGTCGATGATCGGCTCGGGCATTTTTATTGTCTCGGCCGATATTGCGCGCCAAGTGGGCTCGCCAGGATTGCTGATTGCCGTCTGGGTATTTACGGCGTTACTGACGATGATGGCCGCCTTGAGTTACGGCGAACTCGCGGCGATGATGCCGCAGGCCGGCGGGCAGTATATCTACTTACGCGAAGCCTTTGGGCCATTGGCCGGTTTCTTATTCGGATGGACGATGTTTCTGGTAATTCAAACCGGAACTATCGCGGCCGTAGCGGTGGCTTTTGCGAAATTCGCGGGGGTGTTTTTTCCTTGGGTGGCGGCGGACAATTATTTGCTGCCCTTCATGACTTCTCAGCAGTTCGTCGCGATCCTGGTCGTCCTCTTTCTTACTTGGGTAAACACTCGCGGGATTGGCCTGGGGGCGCTGGTGCAGAACGTATTTACCGTGGCGAAGACGAGCGCCCTGTTCGGCTTGGTGCTGTTTGGGGTCCTGTTGGGGCGCAGCGATTTCGCCGTAAGTACGAACTTCGGCAATTTCTGGGGGGATCTGCCTTCGGCCTGGACGATTG
>JBBQQS010000192.1:0-9226 GCA_038215525.1 Bryobacterales bacterium | reverse complement strand
TCGTCAATACCCACACCGGCATGCTTTACGAAGAACGCGGCCGCGGCATCATGGCCCAACGCGGCCAGCTAACGCGGGCAGAACCCGGCAAGCACTCCCGCATCATCGGCAACTTGGCCGACGGCAACCACCTCAAGGGTTTCATCAACATCAACGGCTGGAATCAATTCCACATCATCGCCCGCGGCAACGTCCTCACCCACATCCTCAACGGCCACGTAACAGCCATGATGATCGACGACGACCCCGAAAAGCGCAGCCTCGAAGGCCTCCTCGGCCTCCAGATCCACGTCGGCCCGCCCATGAAGGTCGAGTTCAAAAACATCTACCTTAAGAAATACTGAGCCATCTCCCGAGCTTGGAAGCGATGAGCACGCCAGCAGTCGATCTCGACCAGGAACAATACTGCCACTTACTTGCCGCAACCAGACCCGCGATAGTAAAGTCTGAACCTCATAACAACAGGCTGTTAACCTGTATTGAAAACCTAATGGAGAAGGGAGAGAACAATCTCAGCCCTGAAGAGGATTCATTACTTGAATTGCTGGTCATCTTGGTTCACGATTTTGAACAAAGGCAATATTCAATCCCGGCAATTCCACCACATCAAATGGTGAGTTACCCCCTCCAGCAGCAAGGTTTCCAGCCGGGCAATCTTCTACCCTTATTGGGATCAAAGAGCCGGGTATCGGAACTCCTCTCTGGCAAAAAATCGATCGGCAAGGAACAAGCTAAAAAGCTATCAGCCTTCTTTAAGAAGAACGTGCAGCTCTTCAACTGAGCCGAACGCCCCAGACAATTTGGCCCTCGCGAGTTCAATTGTCTACCTGGATTCGGCTAGTGTCCAAAGGAGTTTCAAGTCGAATCGGCCCCTGAATTCCGGGGATGCACCGATGCCAATTTCGGGCGCCATAAGCTGGAGTTGTCCGGTGATATCACGGACCCGTTCGCGGTTTCCCAGATGCATTTCCGCAGCTCGGAGGACAAGCAGGTTTTCGAATTCGTAGACCGTGTGTCCGTCCTCGCGGCTGAAGCCGCAGCCGCGCTCAGCCAGACGCTTTGCCATCTCCCACTTTCCGGTCCGTAGCGCGAATTCCCCGGCAGCCACCGCCATGAACGCGCTGACGTAAGAAGGCAAGGGCGGAACCGTATTTAAGCGCTCGTTCGCCCAACGCAAACTGCCGGTGGCTGTGTCCGGGAACTGGCAGGCTTTCGCTCGCCGCAGCCGTGACTCGTAGCTCACGCCCATGGTGGCGAGATTGTTTTTGTTGCGGATCTGCGACAGTTCGTGGAGGGCGGCTTCGCATTTTCCCTGCAGATAGTAGAGCGTGGCTCTTGTGAAGTGTGCTGATTCGGTCAGGAAGACCCGAGGCAAATTGTCCGGGTAAGCGGCAATCTGGCGCTCCCCCTCGGCCAGCCAAGTCTTTGCATTTTGAAAGTCCCCACTGGCGGCATAAGCGTGAGCGCCCTGGAAGAACACACCGGTGTTATTCACCTTGCGGATGAACGGCAGGGCCCGGGCATGGAACTCGGCCGACCGGCGGAGGTTCCGAGTCGCGTTGAAACCGGCCAGACGTTGCAACGCCATCGATTGGAACATTTCATCGCCAGTTCGTTCCGCCGCGACCAACGCCTCCTGAAAAGCCTTCTCGGCCTCAATCGGGTACCGGGATGCGATGGCGGTACCCCACTTGATCAGGACAAATGGCAGAGTAGTGTTATACCCTCCCTGCCGATACCAGTCCACCGCCAGTCGCATAATTGCTATAGCCTCTTCATTCTGGTTGAGAGAGGTAAGAACCTCGCCAAGGCGAAGCCGATTCGTGGCGAGAATACCTTGGCTTTTGGCGCGTTCGGCCATTCTTACAGACTGGCGTAATGCATCGGCCGCGTCTTCATAGCGCCGCAGAAACACGAAACCGTAGCCGAAATCTCCTATGGCCATAGCGGCGAGTCCCAGCATGCCTTCCCGCTCGGCTTGACTTGCCGCTTCGCGAGCCATTCCCATCGCCCGATCAAAGTGTCCTTCCGCCTGCTCCGCGCCCGCTAAACGAAACTTTGCCATCAAATTGTGATAGCGGCTACCGGTTTTCGCGCTCAATTCCAGCACTTTTCGCGCGTCCTGACGGATCTTTTCCGGCGACGCTTTCGGCTGTGTCCCGGATTTTGCGAGCAGAACATCGCATAACCCTTCCATGTTCCCCGCCCTGGCATACTCAGCCTCGGCGGCCGAGAATTCGGCGGCGGCCCGCTGCGCCTGTCCTTTGCGTGCGAAGAGGCCAGCCAGAAGCACCCGCCCGGCGTTATTGCCTCCGCTCGCATTCGACAGGACGGTGAGAATTTGAATGGCGTCGTTCGGTTTTCCCTGCTGAATGGATGTGCGCGCCAGCGCCAGCAAGGCGCCTAGATGTTCGGTTCCCCGCGTATTTTCCGCCATCGCCCGATAGGCGGCGGAGGCGACCGGGAAATCCCGCATCACCACGGCTCGGGCGGCATCCAACCCGAGTCGCTCACCGCGCCCAATTCTCCAACGGCGATCCGCTGCCGCCGTCGCCTCCAGGATCGATTCATGCGCTTTGTCCAGACGGTCAACGTCAGAATACCCGACCGCCAACAACGATCGGGCCTGCAGGAATTGCGGGTCCTTGGCCACAGCCTGCTCTAACAATTGCGTCCCGCGCCAAGCGGCCGATTGTGCCATGGCCTGCTGTGCTTCGGCAAAAAGCGCGGCGGCTTCGGGGTGGGGCTGGTAGTCACGGATCGACCAGGTCCAAGCCAGCCAAACGATTATCAAGGCGGCTGTAGCTACCAGCGGCCATAAAACCATTGGGCGAGTGAGGACGAAGACGACGCTTGGCGTACCGCGTTTCAGCGCCCGTTTTACTTCCGCCGGAGTCTGAAAGCGCTTGGCCGGGTTACCGTGCAGGCATCGGCCGATCACCTCTTCCCATAGGGCCGGAACACTTCGTAGACGGGTCGTGTCGACGGATCGACGGGCCTTCTGGGCAGCTATCCGCAATGGCGATTTCGCGTCGAAGGGCTTTGATCCCGCAAGCATTTCATGAAGGATAATCCCAAGCGCGTAAACGTCGGAAGCCGTAGTGGCCGTTCCTCCGTCCAATTGTTCGGGCGCAATGTAGGCGAGAGTTCCGACGACGGCGCCGGCGGAGGTGAGCGATCCGGCGTGCTCAATTGCCGCCGCCAGCCCGAAGTCAATGAGGATCGCCCGGCCGTCAACGAGAAAGATGTTTCCAGGTTTTAAATCGCGGTGAAGCACACCGGCCGCATGGGCGGCGGTCAAGCCGTCGCATATTTGCAAGGCGAGCGGGAGAGCTTCGCCGGGACTCATTGCGCCGCCGTTCGCCAAACGATGGGCGAGGGTCTCGCCATCCAGCAACTCCATGACGCAGAACGGTTCGTCCCGGGAGCCCGCCAATCCGATGGTGCGGCAGACGTTCGGATGATGGATGGATTTGGCCAATTCGACTTCGCGGTGCAAACGGGCCAAGGCCTGAGACCCTCCCACTGGAAAGGGATGCACGAACTTCAGTGCGACCGCTTTGCCACTTTCCAGGTCTATGGCAGCATAGACCTCTCCCATGCCTCCCGCGCACAGGAAATGTTCGATCTGGTAGCGACTCTCAAGCACCTCGCCGGAATTGTGGCGCGGCGGCGGACCCTCATCCAGGATCGTAATGCCCGATGGCACAAGTCGGTCTAACGAGAGATCGTCCGCGTCGCTAAGGCGCAGTAGCGAACGTACTTCTTCGGCCATTTCGCTGTCGCTCCCGCACTGGATCTCTACTATTTTGTCCCGAGCCTCCGGGTCGGCTTCCGCGGCTTCGGAAAAGATTTCCTTGATACGAAGCTGTCTGGCACGGGGGGTCATTCCGGCCTCAATGTTCGTAGCTCGCGTTCCAGCCAGACTCTGGCAAATTCCCAGTCGCGTTTCACTGTCTTCTCCGAGAGCGCGAGAATTTTCGCAGTCTCTTCCACGCTCATGCCGACAAAGAAACGGAGTTCAACAACGTGGGCGGCGCGGGGGTCGATTTCGGCAAGCTTTTCGAGGGCGCTGTCGATGGAAAGGAGCCGTTCCGGATCTGATTCAACTAGCGCCATCGGTTCATGGAAGTCTACTTTTTGGCGGTCCCCTTGGCGTTTCGTCGTGTGATTGGCGCGCGCGTGGTCGATGAGAATGCGGCGCATGACGCGGGCCGACGCCGAAAAGAATTGTGCTCGGCTGGCCCAGCTTACCGGTGTTTTAACGAGGCGGAGGAAGGCTTCGTTGACGAGCGCGGTGGGCTGGAGGGTATGATCCTTCCGTTCACCGCGCATGGCGGAGCGGGCGAGGGTGTGGAGTTCGGCGTGGAGAGCGGCGAAGAGTTCCGGGTTGGCGGAGCCGTCGCCTTCTGCGGCACGGTCCAGAAGGACGGAGACGTCGTTCACCGCAGGCCTTTAGCGGAAGATAGGTCTATTCCTTGAGGCTGAATCATGAGTATCCCGTTCATAGAGCATATCGCTTTGGGGATCCCCCGGGGGCCAGGCTTGTTCTATCCGGTAACTTATCTCATCGTGAGGTAAAGCCTTTGCGGAGCATTTCAGCCGGTGGCGGAATCACCACATCGACAACGGTTATCACCTCCACGGGCTCGCCGTTGAGAAGGGTGGTCCGGTAGCGCCAACGCATAAGCGCCGCCTGCGCCGCGGCCACCAATTGGGCCGGGTCTTTAACGAGGCTAGCCGATTTCACGGTACCGTCTTTGTTCAGCATGACGTTGCAGCGAACTACGCCGCGCGCTCCCCGGGGAGTTGCCGGCGCAACCCAATGTTCCAATTTGGCGGCCTGAATATAACCACCAACGCGGACGGGTCCTGAGGTTGTCGCGGTTCCGCAAGATGCTGAGCGCAAGTGCGGCAATCATCGTCTAGGTGGAGGCAATTGCCAGATTAGACTGCCGATCGCTCGACCAAGAAACTCAAGCGATAGTCCGTGTCGAGTTGCTAGATCGGGTTAAGCAAGCCAATTCCTGCAAACTAGACGCCAGTTTTGCTCTTGGCCTACTCATGGCCGCCACTGGCGTCATTCCTGCAGAGATCGATGATGGGGTGTTCGCCCTCTGGCACTCTCGCGTGTTCATTTCTCCTCATGCGATTGCACTATCGTGACTGTTCGCCGCTTGATTGATGACGCCATTCAATCGATTCCGGGCTGAGATTATTAGCTTATGCAGCCCCACCCCCCTCGGTTCGCCGGCAGAAGTAGCTAGCTCTGCTATATTAAACGACATTAATGACCCGGGTTCCTGCGTGGCTTCGCAGGGCACAGTATGAGTAAGCTGATTGTTGGCCTGATCATTATGCCCTGCATGTTGTGGGGCGGCTTAGCTACCGTCAAAGTTATCCTCGGTAAACAGCCGGGCAACAGCGCTATCCAAACAGCCGATACTGACGCAGCGGGGAACGTCAAGTTCCGAGTCAACGCGAGTGGAGTGTATCAACTCAGAATCTTTTGTCCGCAGCCATGCCCGCCCAAGCCTGGCCAGTACACCATGTCCTCGGTGGCTTTGCCGACCGAAGCCCTAAAGACTGGAGAGCGCTCCGCGTCCCCGGACCATCGCCAGCGCCCCAGGAAGCTCTTTATTGTCCCGGACATCGCCCCGGAAAAATTTCCCGCCGAGGGTCTCACCGTCTACACCGAAGAGATTGTCGTCTTTCGCGCCCCGGCCATCGTCTACGCAACGCTCCGGCCCGCCGAGCCACTCCTCTCCACCAACGCTCTCACGTTCATCGCCGAAGAAGGCGGCCCGCCCCCGCAGCCGCAAAGCCTGATAGTCATCGCCGCAGGCGCGCCGGCCTTCAGTTACAACATCCAGACCTTCTACAAGAAATGGCGAGATGACACCGGCACACCTCCCACTTGGCTCACGCTGTCTCAAACCCGCGGCTCTTACCCGCCGCCGGACCGGCTTCCGGAAATCCAAGTCACCGCCGCCACGCGTGGCCTCACTGCCGGCCTCTATCAGGCGGAACTCCGGCACAGCATCACCATGGACGACGGCACGGTCATCCATGCCTCCGCCGTGGCCACGCTCCTCGTAAAGCCCGCCGGCACCGGCCCCGGTCTGACCGTTTCGCGTTCGGGGCTTCTCTATACCAGCCTCGTGGGGGCGAATCCGGAGGTGGAGATGACGCGGCTGTGCAACCAGTCCGCGGCGGCTATCAATTGGACCTCCACGATTCCGCCGGGGCAGTCCCAACTGATCTCACTCGCGCCGGCGCAAGGCACGGTCGCCTCTGGGGCCTGTACCGACGTCCGCGTCACCGCCACCACCCGCACGCTCGCCGCCGGCGTCACTAGAGGTCCGCCGATCCTAATCAATAGGCCCGGGCCTTCGAGGCCGTTGTCGTTGGACACGTCGATCTTCGTGGCGACGCCGAACTGCGTGGCGAATACCGTTTACCCGGTGGTGCTGTCGAGCCCTCCCCAGCTATTGCCGCGAGCGGGCAATAACTTTGAAGTGGTGCCCGTGGATAACTGCGGCGGCATTGCCGCGCAGGGCGTTGTGTCGGTTGATCGCGCGTATGCCCGGCGCATGGCCACGCTGGTGCGGTCAGATTCGGCCCCGGGGGCGGCGCAAAAGGCGATTAAAGCGGGCGGTCAGGCCGGCTTCCTGACCTTCGCTCCGGACAGCGCTGAGGATGAGCGGGACGTCGATATCCCGTTCACCGGAGAAGCGCCACCTCTAAAAGCGGCGACTGTCATCATCATCGTTAAATCCATCTCCAACATTAAGAACAACTTGTCGGTGCCGATCGAGGGCCCAGTGGGCAGCCTCTCTAACCCTAAGGGGCCAGGTCTGCCTTCCCCGGGCGATCCGAGTTTCATGCTTAGGGGCTGGTCTCAGCTTATTAACGTAAAGGTGGCACTTTCGGATACGATCGAAGGCGAAGGGCTCATCATCAACGGTAAGAAGCCGGCAATCCTATTTTCTTCGCCGTTGGAGATCGCCATCATCATCCCAAGCGACACTCCGCCGGGCCGTCACACTGTTCTGCTCGAAACTCCGGATGGCCTATCGATGGTTCATGAGTTCGACGTAGAAGTCGCGCAACCCGCTCTATATACATGGGACGGAACAGGCCAAGGGCCCGCGATGGTCTATAACGCGACGCGCCGCGGCATGGTGACCGCATCGAACCCGGCCCTCGCCGATGACGTGCTGGTGGCGTATGTCGATGGGCTCGGCGCCGTGGACCCCGCCATTCCCGACGGCCAGGCCGCGCCGCAAGACCCGCTCAGCCGCGCCATCAATCCAGTGGAAGTAACCATCGCCGGCAAAACCGCAGAAGTGCTGTTCGCCGGACCCGTGCCCGGCTACACCGGCTTCAGCCAGATCAACTTCAAAGCGCCTTCGGGCCTTACCGGCACAGCGGCCGTGGAGCAAGAAGAAATCGTGGTGAAGGTGGCGGACGTGGTCAATGCTCAGTCCGCCACGTCGTGGTTTGCCAAGACGCGCACGCAGACGGCGCGGGTGATTGTCACCACCAATCCTGCGGGGTTGGCAGTGTTCGTCGACGGTGCGCGCATCGTCACGCCTCGCACGTATAACTGGCCGGTGGACTCGGTCCACACGCTCAGCGTCGCCTCGCCGCAGAATGAGACGGCCACCGCGCGCCTAATCTTTTCTAACTGGGACGGCGATACCTACACCCAGTCGTACAATGTGACGGCGAATGCCAATTACACAGTAACCGCCAACTTCATTCAGCAGTACAAGCTGACCACAGCGGTGACCCTACCGGCGAACTTCCCGGCGCTCGTCGCCCGGCCCACGATCGCCACCACGCCTGCTTCAACTGACGGCTTCTACAATGCCGGGACGGCAGTGCGGTTGATTCCCGGCGCCAACGCCTCACTGCGCTTCAACAACTGGACCGGCGACGCCACGGGAGCAGTAAACCCGCTTATCGTGACGCTGACCGGGGTCAAATCGGTGACAGCCGTCTACGTGACGGCAACGATCGGGCCAGCACCGGGACCTTCCCCGGTCTCCGGGCTTGCGGTAAGTACGATTAGGCTTGTAGGAAAAGAGAAAAAGTGAACGAACATCGAGACGGATTTCATGGCTGGGTGAAGTGGGTGGTCGTGATCGCGGCACTGATGACGCTCTCGGACGGAGTGTATGAGGGCGTCAAGGGCTTCATTAATGGCTGGAACAGCGCCCAATCCGCCCCGGCCCAACGGAAACGATAAACCAGCCGCCGGGCCAGTGCCCCCACTGCGCGTTCGAACGGTTCCACTCATACAACTAAAAGACACCGAAAGTGGTCAGGCCGAGCGGTTCAAGATCCCGACCATGGCGGAACGGGTTTGCGCCCGGTTGAAGGACGAATTCGGTGCCATCAACATTCGTGTCCGGGGGCCAGGAAAATGATGGCGCATCTGCTGTTTAGTCTGCTCGCCCTGACCGTCGACCAGTTGCTCCGGATTTATCGGTTTAAAGATACCAGCCTGGTAAAGGTACCTGATCCCTCACTGGTAAGGCTTTGTGGGACGTCCGACAATAGAAAGTTGACCCGTCCCTTTGCGTTTTTTGAGAAAGTCGGGTGGAGACCGAGGGCCTGATTGGCAGCTCGCTCGGCGTTGCAAGTGGGCCTTAAGTGTTTCCTGTTCAATCGCTTAGCCACAAATTAGTATGGCTGCGATGAGAAACATCGTTTTACCCGGTCGACGGCTATCTTGAAGAAAACATTCAAAAAAGCCAATGAAATGCGCAGTGACGCGGCAGATAGGATGAGGCGGCTGGCCTCGACTTAACGTCGGCGCTAAGCTGTCGTCAGATACGCACTCGAAGTGCAAAAAGGAGACCAGCCATGAAGGATATTAGCACCACTTTAGCTGTGATTGGAATCGATCTCGGCGACAAAGATGCTTGCTACGCCTGTCTGGCCAAGTGGCCAAGTGGTCGCCAAGTGGTCGCCAAGTGGTCAGCCTGATCCGTCACTAGCCAAGTGGTCAGCCTGATCCGTCACTATGAGTTTTATTGGAGTTTTTGAGGATTTTTCCCAAGTTTGCCGCCAAACGTATAAAATGAGCCGCTTCATCCCTACTATGCTGTTAAGCCGCCAACTACTTAACAGCAAACAACTTAAGTCTAAATTACATGGCGCTTTGGGCCGTCGGTCTCTCCCTCGTTAATAGCCGAGATTTCCTGAAAAACCCAAA
>JBBQQS010000191.1:0-9258 GCA_038215525.1 Bryobacterales bacterium | reverse complement strand
ACCCAGCCAATCCGCAAACCGGGAAAGGCGATCTTCGAAAAACTGCGCAGCAGCAGGACCTCGGCTTCGGGGGCGAGTTCCTTCAACGTGGGCAGGGCGACGCCCTCGTAGCGAAGATCGCGGTATAGGTCGATTTCGACGATCGGCGTCCGGGCTTGGCCGGCGGCAAAGGCCACGCGGCGGCGAGTTTCTACGGGCATCGAAGCGCCGGTGGGATTCTGGAAGTCCGGCGTGACGACGATCAGCCGTGGACGTTCCTGGGCAATGGCGCGCTCCACCTGAGTGGGGTCGACATGGTCGGCGCCGACAGGCATCGGCACCAGACGCAATCGGCCGCGCTCGAAGACATTCTTGAGCCCGGGGTAGACCGGGTCCTCGACCAGGACCGTGTCGCCCGGCGACAGCATGCAGCGCGTGATAAGGTCGAGCGCTTGCTGGCAGCCGCTGGTCACCAGCACTTCGTCGCCCGGCGTAGCCAGCCCCGAGGACTCGCGCAGCCAGCGTCGCAATGGCGCGTAGCCGGCGGGTGCGCCTAGTTGCAGGATGGCCGATAGCCTCGCGTCCGCCAACACCTCGTTCACCGTCGCGCGGAAACTCTGCATCGGGAAGAGCTGTTCAGAGGGCCGGGACGTGGCGAAGCTGATCAGGTCCGCTTCGCGCGTGCGGGCCTGGTCACCGGTGCCCAAAACGAAGCTGCCCCGACCCACGTGGCCGCGAATGAGACCTTCGCTCTCGAGCAATTCGTATGCGGCGCCCACCGTGGCGCGGTTCACCCCAGCCAATTGTGCCAATTCCCGGGTGGGCGGAATTCGGTCACCTTGGCGCAATAATCCGGTTTGGATCGCATCCCGCAGACCCGCGTAGAGTTGGCGGTAGAGCGGAATGCTGGAATTTGCCTCAAGTGGCGGTAATTGGATCATACCGGTTCACCCAAATGAAAACATATTGGCTTACCTAGTGTCAATCAATTCTTTGATTGGACTATATCAGACCATCCAATCGGGCCACCCCTCCGCCTCTGGTAGAATCGTCCCAGGTGATGCGCACACTCGTTTGTCTTTTGATAGTTGTCTCGCTCGCGGGCCAGTTGGCCGCGCAGAAAAAGAAGAAGGGCAAGAAGCAAGAGCCCGAAATTACGCAAACGCTCGAAGTGCTGCCGGAACCGCCCACGGCCTTGGCGGCGGAGACGGCCCGTCTAAGTTTTGCCGTCTCGCCCCTGTCGACAAAGGGGTTGCTGTCGCAGCAGACTCGCGATGCCTTGAAGGCGGTCCGCGCGGCGGCGCATGGGGGCGCCATCGTCAAATTGCGAGCCTTTGTCGCGGGCACCGGTGACCTGCGGCGCATTCCCACCATTGTCAGCGAAATCCTGTCCGAAGCGCATCAGCCGCTTCCGGCCGTCAGCACGGTCTTTGTCGGCGCACTGCCACTCGAAGGCGCGCAAGTGCAGTTCGAAGCGATCTATCTCGACAAGAAAGCGGTGAATCCGGCGGGGTTGGCGTTCCTTTCCGGCCAAGTGGTCCGCGCTACCGCTGACAAACCGCGGCCGCTGGTGGAGGTGTTCGCCGAATCCGTATCCAGCCTGCAAACCGCCGCCAAGCAGGCTGGTGCCGAGTTGCTGGGAATCACTTGTTATGTCAGTCACTTGGAAGGCGTGCCCGACCTTCAGTCGCGGCTCACCGGCGCCTTCCCCAAGGCCGTGCAGACCTTGGTGCAGTTGCAACGCGTCACTGGTCCCAGCCTCACCGAATGCGAAGGCGTGGGCCGCCTGGCGGCCGCACCTTCCTCGCCGGTGGAGTTCCTCAATCCCGAGGGCTTAGCCAAATCGCCCGCCTACACGCAGGTGGTGAAGGTGAACGCGCCGAAGGTAGTCTTTACGACGACTCAGCAATCATTCGGCTTAGATGCGGCGGCAATGCGGCTGATGATGGATCGTTTGAAGAAGATGCTCGACGCGACCAACGCGTCTTTCGATCAAGTGGCGATGGCCCACATCTATTCGCTCACCGGACCGGCCACCGAAAGCTTCCGCGCCGTTCGCGGCGATTACTACAATGCGCAGACTCCACCGGCCAGCACGCTGCTGGTCTTCGAAGGGCTACCGTCGAACGATGCTACGCTGGGCGTCGACTTAGTCGCGATTCCCCGGCCGTAATTAACTTAAGACCGCCCTCACCACCTCGCCATGCACATCCGTCAGCCGGAAGTGACGGCCTTGGTACTTGAAGGTGAGTCGTTTATGGTCCACCCCGAGTAAGTGCAGGATGGTCGCATGAAGGTCGTGCACGTGCACCGGGTCAGCGGTGATGTTGTAAGAGAAATCATCCGTGGCGCCGTGGGTGATGCCGGGCTTCGTGCCGCCGCCGGCCATCCACATGGTGAAACAACGGGGGTGATGGTCGCGGCCGTAATTGTCGGCCGTGAGTTTGCCTTGGCAATAGACCGTGCGGCCGAATTCCCCGCCCCAGACCACTAATGTGTCGTCGAGCAAGCCGCGCTGGGCGAGATCTTCGAGTAAGCCGGCGGAGGGTTGGTCAACGTCGCGGCATTGGTTAGGTAACTGCTTGGGCAGGGTATTGTGCTGGTCCCAACCGCGGTGGAAGAGTTGGATGAAGCGTACGCCGCGCTCGGCCAACCGGCGGGCGAGCAGGCAGTTATAGGCGAAGGTGCCCGGCTTACTCACTTCGGGGCCGTATAAGTCCAAAGTGGCCTGCGACTCCTGCTTCATGTCGACTAAGTCTGGCACCGAGGATTGCATGCGGAAGGCCATCTCGTATTGGGCAATGCGCGTGCCGATCTCGGGGTCGCCGTAGTCTTCAAGCTTCATTTCGTTGAGTTTGGCTAAGTCGTCGACAAAGCGGCGGCGGCCAGCCCGGTCGAGCCCTTCGGGATCCTGAATGTGCAAGACGGGGTCGCCGATCGAGCGGAATTTCACGCCCTGGTAGCGCGTTGGCAAAAAGCCCGAGCCCCAGAGGCGATCGTAGAGCGGCTGATCGGCCAGGTTGCCGGTGCCTTGCGAGACCATCACGACGAAGGCCGGCAGGTCCTTATTGTCGCTGCCCAAACCGTAAGCGAGCCAGGAGCCGATCGACGGGCGGCCGGCTAGCTGGAAGCCGGTTTGGAAAAAGGTGATCGCCGGATCGTGGTTGATCGCCTCCGTGTGCATGCTCTTGACGAAAGTAAGTTGGTCCGCTTTCTTCGCCAAGTGCGGCAGCAAGTTACTCATCCAAGCGCCACTTTGGCCGTGCTGTTTGAAGTCGTAAATGGTGGGCGCGATGGGGAAGCTGGCTTGGGTAGCCGTCATGCCAGTAAGGCGTTGGCCTTGGCGAATAGAGTCGGGTAGCTCCTGGCCTTGTAACTGGGCTAACTTGGGCTTCCAGTCGAATAAGTCATGCTGCGACGGCGCGCCGCTTTGGAATAGGTAGATGACTCTTTTGGCCTTGGCCGGAAAGTTCGGAAAAGTGCCTTCGGCCCCCATCAGCGAGCCGAGGGCGGCGATGCCGAGTCCGGAAGCGCTGCGTCCGAAGAAGTGGCGGCGAGTGAGATGGTTCATTCTTTGGTCACCGTTTCGTCTAAGTTTAAGATCATACTGGCGAGCATGGTCCAGGCCGCTAACTCGGGCTTCTTCAGGTCGACGGCCACTTTCGAGTCGCCAAGGGCGAGTAACTTGGCGGCGGCTCCGGGATCGGTCTCGAAACGGTCGCGATAGTGATGCAGGCTCGCGAGTAACACGATAGATTCCCGCGCGCTCGGGGGACGGAGCAAAGCCAAAGCAAAGCCACGTCCTAGCCGACTCTCTTCCGTGACGCCGCCTTCCGTTAGGATGCGCTCGGCCATCTTCCGCGCGGCTTCCAGATAGGCCTCGTCGTTCATCAGTGCCAAGGCTTGGAGCGGCGTATTGGTGCGGTTCTCGCGCACCACGCAAGCTTCGCGGCCGGCGGCGTCGAAGGTCATCATGCCGGGCGGGGGCACGGCACGCTTCCAGTAAGTGTAGAGACTGCGGCGGTAAAGACCCTCACCCTGGTCACGCTCATAGTCGGTACCGCCGGAGAGTTCTTTCCAGAGGCCCGCCGGCTGATAGGGTTTTACTGAGGGCCCGCCCAGTTTCTCGACTAACAAGCCCGAGACTTGCAAGGCTTGGTCCCGCACCACTTCGGCGGGCCAGCGGAAACGCGGACCACGGGCATAAAGGCGATTCTCGGGGTCCTTGGCGAGTAATTCCGGACTTACCCGCGCGCTCTGCCGATAGGCGCGGCTCATCACTAACTGCTTGAGCATCTGTTTCACATTCCAACCGGAATCCATGAAGTCGACGGCCAAGGCATCGAGTAACTCGGGATGGGTGGGCCATTCGCCCTGCGAACCGAAGTCTTCGACGGTCTTGACGATGCCTACGCCGAAAAGCATCTGCCAGAGGCGATTCACCGTGACCCGGGCGGTAAGCGGATTCTCCCGGCTGACCAGCCACTGCGCCAACTGCAGCCGATTGCCGATTTTCGCGCCCGGGGCGAGCGCGGCGGGCAACGCCCGGGTAACTATCTCGCCCGGCTGATCGTACGCTCCGCGGCGCAGGATATGAGCTTCGCGAACATCAGGCCGCTCCTGCATGATCATGACGGTGGGCAAGGTGGCGGTATATTCGCGCAACTCGTCGCGCGTCCGCCAATAGGCCTGCCAAGTTTGCTGTAAGTCAGCGGGAGCGTGAGCATCGAGATAGGCCCATTCTACTTTGCGTAACTCGTCGGAAGTCCTTGCCGAAGCGGACAGTATCTCGGCCAGCTTGCGCGACGACCCCAAAGCACCGGCCTCTTCCGGTGTGAGCGTATCGCGATAGATGCGGACGCCGGATATTTCGCCCGTGAAGCGCAGCCCATGGCCGGCACCGATGCGGAGGGGGTCTTTCGTGGCGAAGTCTTGATTCAGATCGTCGACGATGGTTTTGAGCTTGGCTTCCTTGCCGTCGACGAATAAACGAATGCCTTTGGCCTCACGGGAGCCATCGTAAGTAACCGCGACATGCGACCATTTCCCCAGCGGCAAAGTGTCTGTGCTCTCCACCCGCAAACAATCATCGAGCCAGCGCAAGATGAAATTTACCTGCACTTTACCCTGGCGCAGATACACGCCGTAGCCCGCCTCTTCTTCTTTGTCGCCCGCGCGAGTAAGAATTGCGCCTTCCGGAGACGTGGGCTTCACCCAGGCGGCCAGGGTGAATTTATCGTAGTAACCCAGCGGCGCGACGTCGCCCAGGTCTTCGCTGCGCTTGCCGTTGAATTGCCTGGCGGCAGCCGACTCCCAGAGTAACTTCCGGCGCGGGACCCAGTCTGTCACGGGCCCGGCCGTCTTTTCCCAGGCTACGCGACGCTTCGCAATCTCCGGCTGCAAAGAGTGAAACTGCCGTTCAGCCGTTTCGGCCGCTGACGTCAATACGGCCCAGCGCGACTCCTGGTCCCGCGTAGGTGCCGTAACTAAGGGCGGCGAATTTCCGTACTTGAAGACCTTACCCTTCTCCGGCAAGTTATTAAAGAACGCGAACATGGAATAAAACTCGCGCTGGGTAAAGGGATCGTACTTATGATCGTGGCAGCGCGCGCAGCCCAGCGTGAGCCCCAGCCAGACCGTGGAAGTGGCCTCGACGCGATCGATCGCATATTCCACCAGAAACTCTTCGCCGATAATGCCACCTTCGCCGTTCGCGCGGTGGTTCCGATTGAAGCCGGTGGCGATGAGCTGGTCTCGGGTGGGGTTGGGGAGTAAGTCGCCGGCTAATTGCTCAACCGTAAATTGATTGAACGGCATGTTCTTATTGAAAGCTTCAATTACCCAGTCGCGCCAACGCCACATGGAGCGCTCAGCATCGGTCTGATAGCCATTAGTGTCGGCATACCGAGCCGCATCGAGCCAGCGCATGGCCATGCGCTCGCCGTAGCGTGGCGAGGCGAGCAGGCGATCGACGAAGCGTTCGTAGGCTTCGGGCGCGCTATCGGCCAGAAAGGCTGCGGCCGCTTCGGGAGTGGGCGGCAGGCCGGTGAGGTCGAGCGAGACGCGGCGCAGTAGCGTGGCCTGGGAAGCGGCCGGCGAAAAGGAAAGGCCCTCACGCTTCAGCCGCGCCTCCACCAATGTATCGATATCGGCGACGGCGGGCCGTACGGGCGGGAGAAAGCTCCAGTGTTTCTCCCAGCGTGCGCCTTCGCTGATCCATTGTTTAAGTAGGTCGACTTGTCGCGCGGTTAGGCCCGGCCCGGTGGAGACCGGCGGCATGCGCAGGCCTTTCTTCTCGCTGGTAACGCGCTCGAGCAGGTGCGGCAACGCGGCCTTGGCCCCAGCCTCAGTATCGAGGCGCAGCTTCGCTTTGCGGTTGGCCTCATCCGGACCGTGGCACGAGTAACAGCGATCCGACAAGATCGGCCGGATCTCCCGATTGAAATCGGCAGCCGCGGCGACAACGGGGAGCAGCGTGACCAGGCAAAGCATCAGCATGTCCCCTATCTTATTCCAATCGCGATAAACTATGAGAGAGCCCAATGCGCCTCCTTTGGTTATTGCCGCTGACCGCCCTTGCGCAGGACCCGTTTCTGACGCAGAACTGCGCCGGTTGCCACCAGGGCGCGAAGCCCTCCGGTGGCTTCCATTTGAAACAACTGACGGACGACAACGCCCGTGCCTGGAGCCGCGTTCTTCAGCGCGTCCGCGATGGCGACATGCCGCCGGTGGGTGTGAAAGCCCCCAGCGCCGCCCTTCGCGAGCAGTTCGTCAACAAGCTCGAGAACACCTTACGCACCGCCGCCTGCGCCGACGGCATCCAGCCGCGCCCGGCCCCAATCCGCCGCTTGAACCGCTATGAGTACGGCGCCACCTTGCGTGACCTGCTGAACATCCCTATCGATGCCGGCCATAACCTGCCCGCCGATGGCGCCGGCGGCGAGGGCTTCGACAATGCCGCCGAGACGCTGTTCCTGTCGCCCCTGCACGCCGAGAAGTACCTGGCGGCGGCCAAGGAAGGCATCGAGTACGGGCTGAAGGATGCCAAATCGCGCGTGCGATTCATCACCGCCGAGCCCACCGACAAGCTCTCGGCGGAAGACGCCGCGCACCACGTGATCGTCCACTTTCTGTCGCGTGCCTTCCGCCGGCCGGCGACTCCCGATGAGGTGGAACGGTTCCGGGGCGTCTTCCGCCGGCAGAAGGGCAGCTTCGATAGCCGCATTTCTTACACGCTGCAGGGCATTCTGCTGTCGCCGCATTTCCTCTTCCGCTTCGAAGAACCCACGCCCACCGCGCGCCCCGTGCCGGACTACGCGCTAGCCTCGCGACTCTCCTACTTCCTTTGGGGCAGCATGCCCGACGACCAGCTCTTCAGCCTCGCCTCACGCGGCAAACTCAGCGACCCGGCCATCGTGCGGGAGCAGACCATCCGCCTGCTGAAGGACCAAAAGTCCCGCGATTTCGCCGAGAACTTCGTCGAGCAGTGGCTCGGCACGCGCGAACTGGGGCGCGACATCAAGCCCGACGCCAAGCTGTTCCCCGCCTTCTACGACGCCGAAATCCAAAGCGGCATGCGCTACGAGCCGATCCTTTTCTTTCAGGAATTGCTGAGCGAGAATCTGTCGCTGCTGAATCTGCTGGACTCGGACTTCACCATCCTCAGCAATAAACTCCAGCGCCATTACGGCATTAAACTAGAGCAGAAACTCCGCCAGCAGCCGGTGCGGGTAACGCTACCACCCGATACCCATCGCGGCGGGTTGCTGGGCATGGCCGCCGTGCTCGCCGTTTCTTCGTATCCCAATCGCACCAGCCCGGTGCTGCGCGGCAAATGGATTCTGGATGCGATGCTGGGCACGCCGTCGCCGCCTCCGCCGCCCAACGTGCCCACCTTGCCAGCGCACGCGGGCGAGACGCCCACCACATTGCGCGCCCGCCTGATGCTGCATCGGCAGAACCCGACGTGCGCCAGTTGCCACAACCGGCTGGACCCGCTCGGCTTCGCCCTCGAAAATTACGACGTGCTCGGCAACTGGCGCACCACCGACAACGGCCTGCCGCTCGATACGGCCGGTGAACTGCCCGATGGCACCAAGTTCACGGGGCCCGAAGGGCTGAAGCAGACGCTGCTCGACCGCAAGGACCTTTTCTTGCGCAACCTGACCACCAAGCTGCTCGGGTTCGCCTTGGGCCGCGGACTCAACCGGGAAGACGCCTGCGCTGTCGACCGGATCGTCGTCGCGGTGGCCGCCGACGGCTACCGGGCGCAAACCCTGGTCAACGGCATTGTCGATAGCATTCCCTTCCGCCAGCAGCCGGCTACCGTAACGACTCCACCCAAGAAAGCGTCCCCCTGATATGCCCCAGCGTTATGTTCCTTTCGCCAGACGTACGATGCTCAAAGGCATGGGCCTGTCCTTGGGCCTGCCTTGGCTCGAAGCCATGGCCGCCCCCGCTGGGGCGAAACCGCCGGTCCGCTTCGCGGCGCTCTACATGCCGAACGGCATTCGCGAAGACGTGTGGACGCCCGCCGAAACCGGCCCCAACTTCTCCATCACGCCGACGCTTGAGCCGCTGGCTGAGCTCAAAAAAGAGCTGATGGTGCTCACCAATCTTTGGAACCCGGCCAGCGTAGGCGGCGATGGCCACTATGTCAAGATGTCCGGCTTTCTGACGAGCACCACGGTGACCAAGACCCTGGGCGTTGACATCAACTGCAACGGCATCTCGATGGACCAGGTGGCCGCGCGCGTCGCCGGCCAGCATACGCCGCTCGCCTCGCTCGAGCTGGGCATCGCCCCCGTCACCACCGGCGTCGATAAGAACGTCGGCTACACGCGCGTCTACGGGTCGCACATCGCGTGGAGCAGCCCCACGACTCCGCTGGCGCGCGAGATCAATCCACGGCTGGTGTTCGAAAGGCTGTTCAAAGCCAGCGGCCCGCAAGGGAGTTCGGCGAAGCAGGATATTCTGCTGCTAGACCGCGTCCTTGAAGACTCCAAGCAATTGCGCACGCAGTTGGGCGCGGCCGACCGTCAGCGATTGGACGAGTATCTATCGGGCGTGCGATCGCTCGAAGACCGGCTCGGCCGTGCGACGCGTCCACAGGAGTCGAAATGGAGACTGCGCGCGCCTTTCGATCCCAACGCCAAGCCCGAGGGCATCCCGAAAGATTACGCTGACCACGTGCGATTGATGATGGACATGATCGCGCTCGGCTTCCAGACAGACACGACGCGCGTCGCGACGTTCATGTTCGGCAATGAGGTCAGCAAC
>JBBQQS010000190.1:0-9267 GCA_038215525.1 Bryobacterales bacterium | reverse complement strand
GAATGCACCAGCCGTTGAAGTGGAACATGTTGACGGTCCAGAGATAGATGGGGAAGGATGGGAGGTCCCAAGTGAGTGTGTTGCCGATGGCGGCTAAGTAAGCGCCGAGGTGGTGGGTGACGACGCCTATGGGGTCGCCGGTGGTGCCGGAGGTATAGGAGAGGGCGATGGCGTCCCATTCCTGGGGGGGCGGTTGCCAGGGAAAGTGGGGGTCACCGGTGAGGAGTAAGTCCTCGTAAGTGGTGCTACCGAGTAAGTCGCCGTCGCCGGAATACTCACTGTCGTCGACGTCGATGAAGAGTAAGTCGAGGCCGGTACGGTCGAGGGTTTCGCGCATGAGGGGAGAGAAGGCGCGGTCGGTAATGAGGGCTTTGGCATCGCCGTGGCGGAGCATGAAGGAGAGGGCACCGGCGTCGAGGCGGGTGTTGAGGGTATTGATGACCGCGCCGGCCATAGGAATGCCGAAGTGAGCTTCATACATTTCGGGCGTATTGGCCAGCATGACGGCGACGGTATCGTTGTGGCCGATGCCCTGCTGCTGGAGGGCGGAGGCGAGGCGGCGGGCGCGGGTGTAGGTTTCGAGCCACGTGTAGCGCTTTTGGCCGTGGATGCCAGAGGAGCGATGGGGGTAGACGCGGGCGGCCCAGGCCAGGAAGCTGACGGGGGTGAGCGGAGCGTAGTTGGCGGCGTTGGGCTCGAGGGCGTCGTAGGGACTCATTCAGGGGCGATTGTAGCGCAGTGTTTTGGGTAAGGGCCAGGTGGGCCGGTACACTAGAGGTTTCTATGCAAAAAAGCATTTTTCCGGTTCGTGAGGTGAGCGGCTCGATTCGCTTGCCGGGTGATAAGTCGATTTCGCACCGTTACGGGATGTTGGCGTCGATTGCCGAGGGCACTTCGACTTTAGAGAACTATTCGACGGGGCAGGATTGCCACTCGACTTTGGGCTGCTTTGCGGCGATGGGGATCGCCGTCAAGAAAGACGGCACGACGGTGACGGTGGAGGGTGGTGGGCTCGACGGATTGCGGGCACCCACGGTGGACCTCGATGCCGGCAACTCGGGCAGCACGATCCGCATGATGGCGGGGATATTGGCGGCGCAGCCTTTTGTCTCGCGGATCGCGGGTGACGAGAGCCTGTCGAAGCGGCCGATGGGGCGCGTGATGAAGCCGCTCGCTGAGATGGGGGCGCGCATTACGGCGCGGGATGAGCAATTTCCGCCGCTTGAGATCACCGGCGGGCCGCTGAAGGCGATCGACTACACGCTACCCGTGGCGAGCGCGCAGGTGAAGAGCTGCGTGCTGTTTGGGGGCCTGTATGCGGAGGGCGTGACGACGGTGCGGGAGGGGATCCGGACGCAGGACCATTCCGAGATCGCGCTCAAGCAATTTGGGGCGGACATGACGATCCGGCCAGGCATGATTTCGATTGCCGGCCGGTCGCACTTGAACGGGGCAAAGCTGACGGCGCAGAAACTGATGGTGCCCGGCGACTTATCCTCCGCGGCCTTCTTTCTGGTGGCGGCGTTGATGGCCGAAGAGGCGAACCTGGTGCTGCAAGGCGTGGGATTGAACCCGACGCGGGCGGCGCTGCTCGACTTTCTGGTGTCGATGGGCGCTCCGATCCAGGTGCTCGACCTCGAACATAACGGCGGCGAGCCGATTGGCGATCTACGCGTACGGAGCGGGAAGATGCGCGGCGGGCTGATGGAAGGGGCGATGACGGCGGCCTTAATCGATGAAATCCCAGTGCTGGCGGTGCTGGGTGCGGCGCGCGGGGGACTGGAAGTGCGCGATGCCAGCGAACTGCGGGTGAAAGAGACGGACCGCATTGCGGCCTTGGCCGAGAATTTTGCGCGGATGGGCGTCGAGATCGACGTGCGGCCGGATGGGTTTCGGGTGGAAGGCGGTCAATCGTTCCGGCCGGCGACGCTCGATTCGTTTCATGATCACCGGATTGCGATGGCGTTTGCGGTGGCGGCGCTGGCGGCCGAGGGCGAGTGCCGGATTGACCGGGCGGAGGCGGCGAGCGTGTCGTTTCCGGAGTTCTATCAGTATTTAGCCGAGGTGGCGCGCTAAACGAAAGGTAGATTGCTGCCGATCTTTCTGAGGAGATGCGAAATGCGCTCTTCAGGCGGATACTCTCGAGTTTGGCGACGCTGGCCCTGACGGGTTTGGCGGCGGCGACGCTGCTGCGCGTGGCGCCGGGCTTCGATGTGGAAGCGAGCGAACTCGACGGGCGGACGAGCGCGGAGACTTTGCGGCAGATGCGGGCGGCGCGGGCGGGAGAGCAGGATATTCTCTCGTTTTATGGGCGATATCTGCAAGGGGCGTTGCGGGGCGACTTAGGTAAGTCGCGGTCCTATGAAGTGCCGGTGATGGGGCTGATCCGGGAACGGTTGCCGGTGACGTTGCGGCTGATTGCGCTGGGGCTGGCGGGGGCGTGGACGTTGGCGCTGCTCTTCGCGCTTGCCAATGTGGCTTGGCCCGGTTTGAACACGGGGCTCAATTTACTCACCGCCGGGATGTTGTCGGTGCCGGCCGGGTTAGTCGCGCTGCTGATTTTGATTGGGCAGGGTCCGGTGGCGCTAGGGCTGGCGATTGCGTTGTTCCCGAAGCTGTTCTCTTATTCGCGGGGGTTGTTCCAGCAAAACGCGGGGGCGGGCTATGCGCTGGCGGCGCGGGCGCGAGGCTTGTCGGCGGGCCGATACTTGGGGCGGTATGTGGTTTGGCCGGCGGGGCCGGCGTTACTGGCGATTTTGGGCTTGTCGGTGAATGCGGCGTTTGGTGGGGCGATCTTGCTGGAGACGATTTGCGACTTGCCGGGCGTGGGCCAATTGGCGTTGCAAGCGGCTTTGGCGCGGGATTTGCCATTGCTGGTCGGGATGACTTTGTTTGTGGGGGCGCTGACAGTGTCAGCGAACGCGGTGACGGACTTGGCGTCGCTGTATCTGGTGCGCAGCCGGAGTGGTCAATGAAGCGACTCGCGGCCGGGTTGTTGATCGCTTTGGCGCTGGCGATGGTGGCGGGGCAGTTCTTGGTGCCGGCGCGTTATGACCAGCAATTTCGCGAAAGCACCGACGCTTTGCCGGGCGGCGATCATCCGTTGGGGACCGATGAATTGGGGCGGGACCGGGCGGCGAGGTTACTTGCGGGAGCGCGGGTTTCCCTGCTATTGGCCCCGGCAGCGAGCGTGCTGGCGATTGCACTGGCGGCCATGCTGGGGCTATCGGCGGGCTGGTTTGGCGGCTGGTGGGATCGGGTGGTGACGACGTTGATCGACCTGATGATTTCGGTGCCCATCTTCCTGGTGCTGATTACGGCGCGGGCGGTGTTGCCGCTGAACGTGTCGCCCATTTCGAGCGTGATGATTACGTTTTTGCTGCTGGGGTTATTGGGCTGGGCGGGTTCAGCGCGGGTGATTCGGGGGGCGTGCCAGACGCATTTAAACTCGGACTATATTCTGCGGGCGTTGGCTTCGGGCAGTTCGCGGACGCGGATTTTGTTGGTGCATTTGTTGCCGAATTTGTGGCCGGTGTTGCGGACGCAGTTCATTCTGGCGGTGCCGGGGTTCATCCTGGACGAAGCGAACTTGAGCTTGTTGGGGTTGGGCGTGGCGGAGCCGTTGCCGTCGCTGGGGAGTTTGCTGAAGGAATTGACGCATTTGCCGTCGTCAGCCAATTGGGTGGGGTTGGCGGCGCCGGCGTTGTTGCTCGCGATTACGGTGGGCGCATTTGAGTTTCTGTTGCCTCCGAAGGAAGGTGCTTCATGAAGTTCTTGATTTTGCTGATGGCCGGGACGCTTTTGGCGGCCGATCCGGTGATTTTGAAAATGTGTTTGCGGAGCGAGCCCAAGACGTTCCATCCCTTGAAGGCGGACGAAGAGGCTTCGGAGACGGTGCGGTTTCTGACGGCCGGCACCTTGCTGAAGATCAACCGGAAGACGCAGTTGCGGGAGCCCTCCCTGGCGGCCAAATGGAAGACGGCCGATGGCGGGAAGACCGTGAAGTTTGAACTGCGGGAGGGCTTGCAGTTTTCCGACGGGACGCCGTTTACGGCTGAGGATGTGGTGTACACGTTCCAGCAGGTGGCGGCCATCCGGAGCGGATTCACCGACTCGCTGCGGCAGGGCGAAGCTACGCCCGTGGCCACCGTCACCGGTAAGCACGAAGTGACGGTGCGCTTCGCCGAACTGACGCCGGGCTGGGAGCGGCTGATCGATGGCTTGGGGATGATGTCGGCCAAATCGCCTTTGGGGGAGAAGGCGGTGATGGGGGCCTTTATGGTGGCTGACCACAAGCCGGGGCAATACATCGCCCTGGGGCGGAATCCGCATTATTGGGTGCGCGATGCGCAGGGTAAGGCGCTGCCGAAGGTGGACCAGATCCGGCTCGACATTACGGCCAACCGCGACCTTGAAGTGCTGCGCTTCAAGCGCGGCGAGGTCCACATGATCAACAAGGTGGAGCCGGACATCTACCAGGCCTTAGCCACGCAGATGCCGGAGGCGGTGCGCAATGCGGGCGTGTCGTTTGAGAGCGAGCAGTTGTGGTTTAACCAGGCGGGCAAGGCGCCGATTCCGGCCTATAAGCTCGAGTGGTTCCGGTCGCCGGTGTTCCGGCGGGCAGTGTCGGAGTCGATCCGGCGGGCGGATTTGGCGAAGATCGCGATGAAGGGGCTAGCCGTGCCCGGCGTGGGCCCGGTGTCGCCGGGCAATACGGTGTGGTTTAACCAGAAGTTGACGGCGGACGTTTACGCGCCGACGGTGGCGCTCGAAAAGCTCAGAAAAGCCGGTTTCCAAAAGAAGAGTGACGGGCTCTATGACGCGGGCGGGCATCGCGTGGAGTTCTCGATTGTGACGAATGCGGGCAACAAGACGCGGGAGCGGTTGGCGGCGATGATTCAGGCCGATTTGGGAGAGATTGGCATCCGGGTCAACGTGGTGACGCTCGACTTTCCCTCACTTCTCGAGCGCATTACGCGGGGCTTCAACTACGAAGCTTGTCTGCTCGGTTTCACCAACGTGGATCAGGATCCGAACGGGCAGATGAACGTGTGGCTATCGAGCGGGGCGACCCATGCCTGGAGCCCGAATCAGGCCAAGCCCGAGACGGCCTGGGAGGCCGAAATCGACAAGCTGATGAAGGCGCAGGCGCGCACGGTGGTGCTGGCGAAGCGCAAGGAGATGTTCGACCGGGTACAGGCGATTGTGCATGAGCAGGCGCCGTTCTTGTATCTGGTGCATAAGAACGTGCTGACGGCGGTGCATCCGTCGGTGAGGAATTCGTTGGTGACGGTGCTGTTCCCGCATGTATTTTCGAATGCCGAGCAGATTGAGCTCCAGGGCCTGGGCACCTATCGGACCGCGCGTTGAGCGAATTGCTACGAACCAAGTTGACGGTGCATTACGCGAACAAGCCCAAGGCGCTGGACGCGGTGGAGTTTGCGATGGGCGAGGGGGAGACGCTGTCGCTGATTGGGCCATCAGGCTCGGGGAAGAGCACGCTGGGGTTGGCGTTGTTGGGTTTGATTGGTTTGAAGGGCGGTAAGGCCGAGGGCGAAGTGTGGTGGCGGGGGCGGAATCTGCTGGCGCTGCCGGAGCGCGAATGGCGGCGGGTGCGGGGGCGGGAGATGGCGCTGGTGCCGCAGAGCCCGATTGCGTCGCTGAATCCGGCGTTGAGTTTGGGGGGCCATTTTGCGGATGCTTGGAGATCCCATGCGGAGGGGGCTTGGCGCGGGCGGGCGCTGGAGGCCTTGGCGGCGGTGAGTTTGCCAGCGGATGACGCGTTTCTCAAACGATACCCGGCGCAGTTGAGCGTGGGGCAGGCGCAGCGCCTGTTGGTGGGGCTGGCGTTGCTGCACCGGCCGGCGCTGCTGATTGCCGATGAGCCGACCAGCGCGCTGGACTCGGTGACGGTGGCCGAGGTGCTGGACCTATTCCGGCAAGTGAACCGGGACCATGGGACGGCGATCTTGTTCATTTCGCACGACTTGATGACGGTGGCTTCGTTATGCGAGCGGGTGGCGATTTTGGAGGGCGGTCTTTTGGTGGAGCAGGGGGAGACGGCGGCCTTGTTCGCGGCACCGCAGCATACGGCGACGCAGCGATTGCTGCGGGCGATTGAGCACTTCCGCTGGCCGGCGGTTTTCCCGGCACAGGATAACGTTTCCATCGGCGAAGGCCGATAAGTCCTAAGAGTGTACCTGCGGGAGCGTCGTTGAAAGCTAAGATTTACGTAGCGACCATCTGCGGCTTGGGCATAGCCTCGGTGGTGGGCAGCGCGTCTGGCACGGGACGAATGGGCTGGGAGTGTCGCGTGCCCATGCAGTTCCTGCTGTTGTTGGCCTTTTGCATCGTGGGTTCGGGGCTCAAGATCAAGCTGCCGGGGATCATGGGGAGCCTGTCGGTCAGCTATATATTCGTGCTGATTGGGGTATTGGAGCTGAGCTTGGGCGAGACGCTGGCGCTGGGGGCGGCGGGCGCGGTGGCGGGCAGCCTATGGAATGCGAAGTTCCGGCCGCGGCCGATCCAGGTCTTCTTTAACGTGGGGTCGCTGGTGGTTTCAAGCACCGGATCCTGGTGGGCGTTCCGGGGGATGGCGAACCTGGGCGTGGACCATCCGGCGGCGCAACTGGCGGTAGCCGCGGTGGCCTACTATGTGCTGAACACTTTCTCGGTGGCGATCGTGGTGGCGATTACCGAACGGAAGCCGATGGTGGCGGTGTGGCGGAAGAACTACGGCTGGGCGTTTCCGAACTACATCCTGGGTGCGACGGTGGCCGGGCTTTCGGCCTATCTGAGCCATCAGCACGGGTGGCCGGTGGCGGTGTTGGTACTTCCGGTGATTTACGCCCTGTACCATTCATTCCGCATGTACCTGGACCGGATCGAGAACGAGAAGACGCACGCCGAGGAGATGTCGGCGCTGCATTTGCGGACGATTGAGGCGCTGGCGCTGGCGATTGAGGCGAAGGACGACTGTACCAGCGAGCACTTGAGCCGGGTGCAGGTGTATGCGCTCGAGATTGGGCGGGAGTTGGGTCTCGATGAGTTGCAACTGAAGGCGTTGCAAGCGGCGGCGATCCTACACGATATTGGCAAGCTGGCGGTGCCGGACTACATCATCTCGAAGCCGGGCCGGTTGACGGCGGATGAGTTCGAGTAGATGAAGATCCACCCGGTGGTGGGGGCGGAGTTTCTGGAGCGGGTGCAGTTTCCGTATCCGGTGGCGCCGATCGTGCGGTCGCACCATGAGAAGTGGGATGGGTCAGGGTATCCGTCAGGCTTGCGGGGGGAGCAGATTCCGATTGGGGCGCGGATTCTGTCGACGGTGGATTGCCTGGACGCGCTGGCGTCTGACCGGCAGTACCGGCGGGCGATGTCGCTCGAAAAGTCGCTGCAAATTGTGATGGAAGAGTCGAGCAAGGCGTTCGATCCGGCGGTGGTGGAGATCCTGGTGCGGCGGGCGGCGGAGCTCGAGATCAAGGCCAAGGCGGCGGCCGCGAAGGCGGTGAAGCTCGACTTCCACATGAAGATCGAGCGGGGCGAGGCACCGGCGGCGGGCTTTGAGCAGAGTGAGCCGAAGCCGGCGAATCCGGCGGACGAGGTGCCGTCGTTTGTGGCGCGCATTGCGCGGGCGCGGCACGAGGTGTCGGCGGTGTATGAGCTGACGCGGGAGTTAGGGGCGTCGCTGAGCCTGGAAGAGACGCTTTCGGTGTTGGGGATGCGACTCAGAACAGTGATTCCGCACGATTGCATTGCGATCTATGTCCGGCGGGACGATACGCTCTATCCGGTGTTTGTGAGCGGGGAAAACGCGTCGTTGTTTGCGACGCTGGAGATTCCGTTGGGCCAAGGCTTGTCGGGTTGGGTGCTCGAGAATCACCGGCCGGTGATCAATGGCAACCCGTCGGTGGAGCCGGGGTATTTGAACGACCCGACAAAGTTCAGCACGCTGCGTTCGGCGCTGGCGATTCCGCTGATGAACGGCGAGCATTCGCCGGCGGTGTTGACGCTCTATGCCTCCGAGCGTGACGCCTTTCACCGGGATCATCTGCGGATTTTGCAGGGGATTCAGGGCAAGTTGTCGCTGGCGCTAGCGAATGCGCTCAAGTACCGGCAGGCGCAATCGGGGGTGAGCGTCGACGAGTTGACGGGAGCGCTAAACGCGCGGGCGCTTTTCTTCTATCTCGACGCCGAACTCGGGCGGGCGAAGCGGAGCGAAGAGCCGTTGACGCTGTTTGTCTGCGATCTGAATGGGTTTAAGGCTTTGAACGACCAGTTCGGGCACAACCATGGCGACCGGCTGCTGGGGCGGGTGGCAACGCAGTTGAAGGAGATGGTGCGCGGCTACGACGGGGTGGGGCGTTTGGGGGCGGATGAGTTTGTGGTGGTGATGCCGGGGTTGGCGCCGGAGCGGGTGGAAGCGAAGATCGCCGAGATGGAGCGGGCGGTGGCGGCGGCGGCGGAGGCCGAGGGGATCCCGGGGATGCTGAGCTGCTGCACGGGGCACGCTTCGTTTCCCACGGATGGCCAGGATGCGGAGGACCTGTTGGCGATGGCCGATCAGCGGCTCTACCAGGCCAAATGTGGGCGCATGCCGGGCAACGGGCTCTCCGCATTGGGCGACGCTTTGTCGACGCCCGCCCAGGCCCCTATTCCGCGCTAAATTGGCTAGCGTGACCGCCAAAGCGTGGGTAGAAGATCTGCAAGCGATTCTGTAGCCGCACCGCGATCCGCAGCGGGCCAAACCCATGGTGCGCTACAGGCAGGAGAGGCGTTCAAGCGGCTGACTTCAAGGGCCGACGCACAAATTGGGCACGGTGAGGCGCGTAAACAGATGGGGCGAGGCGACGGCGGGTGACGGATAGTGTTCGAGAGCCCTTTTGAAATCGGGGTGATGGAAGGCGGCGCGGAAGTGGGCGACGGATTCCCACACCGCGTAGTTTAAGAAGACCGTGCTTCCGGCGATGCCCTGATGCAATTGGGTGGAGATGTAGCCGGGTTGCTGCTTCATCCAGTTGGCATCGTCCGCCCACGCCTGCAAAAGGGCGGGGATATCGTCGGCGGCGACATGGAAGACGTTCACCAGCACCACCGGCGAGGCGTCGGTATTCACTTGCTGGAAGATGGGCATATCGGGGTCGAGCGGTTTGAGCTGCAACATGGTGGCCGCCAGTCTAACATGAAAAGTTCGGCGGACGCGCTCAGCACCTGAATCGCGAAGCGGCGGATCCGGCATCAGCGGTCGACCCGCTATACTAAGCCGAA
>JBBQQS010000189.1:0-9296 GCA_038215525.1 Bryobacterales bacterium | reverse complement strand
GGAATAGTTGTCCCCGGGCGGCCTTTCTTAACGATCTTTACGCAAGCTTTTCCTGCCCTTTACGCGCCCCTAATCGGCGGATGCGTCCAACGGGATGTGGAAGAGCTATTTGAAGGCCGAATATTGCTGGCCGAAGACGATGCCCCATTGGCGGCGGTGCTCACCGACACTTTGGTGGCGGCCGGATACTGGGTGCGGCGCGTGGCCGACGGCGTCGAAGCTGCTACCGTCGCAACCGCCGGCGGCTTTGACCTGCTGCTACTGGACCTCACCTTGCCCCGCCAAAACGGGATCTCCGTCTGCGAGCAGTTGCGCCGCCGCAACGTCATGCTGCCCATTCTGATCCTCACCGGATGCACCGACACCCACCACAAAGTCGCGTCCTTGCGCCTGGGTGCCGATGATTACATGACCAAGCCCTTCGAACCGCAGGAACTGCTCGCCCGGATCCACGCCATCATCCGGCGGTCGCGCTGGGTGTCGCTGGGTGCCGCCTGCCAGTTCGGGCCCATTCAAATCGACTTACTCCGCGCGCGGGTTACGAAACATCACCTACCGATCGACCTTACGACGAAAGAGTTACTCCTTTTACGATACTTAATCGCGCGCCGCGGTTGTGCGATCTCCCGAACTGAGTTACTCACCGAAGTATGGGGATACCGTTCCGCCTGCACCCGCACGGTAGATGTGCATGTGGCAACTTTACGGCGGAAACTGGAAGATAACCCGAGTAACCCCGCCTATATTGTGACGGTTCCGCGCGCCGGTTACATGATCCGTGCGGGAGAAAGTAAGTAAACATATCTTTACGCCTTTGGGCGCAACGGAACGACCGCCACGGCGTTTAATGAATCAGGAGGTTCACCAAATAATGATGAACAGACGATTGATGACGGCCGCCCTGATGATGGTGGTGGCTTTACCGATGCTGGCCCAAGGGCCCCGAGGAGGTCGCCCGGGCGGCAACTCGGTCGATTTCCTCGCGGGTTATCTGAGCCTGACGGATGCACAGAAGACCCAGGCGAAAACCATATTTGACGCGGCGGCCACCGCAGGCGAAGGTGCGCACGGCACGCTCACCGCTGCGCACGAAACGCTGCAGGCCGCCGTGAAAGCGAATAAGCCCGACGCGGAGCTAGATCGGCTCGCGGCGGCGGTCGGGGTAGTGGAAGGACAAATGGCCGGCCTTCACGCGAAGGCCTCGGCGAAATTCTACAACTTACTCACGCCGGAGCAAAAGACGAAGTACGACACGATGGCGGCCCATCGTGGTCCGGGAGGTCCGGGGGGCATGCGTCCTTAGGCTAGGATCGAACGCAACTACTTACTTTCAGCCCTCCGCGTAAGCGGCGGGTTACGCTGGCCAAAGTGTAACCCGCCGCTCACGCGGAGGGCTCATTTACAGGGCAAAACGGTACCCCTTGCCCCGCAACGTATGGATATAACGCGGACTCTGGGGATTGTCTTCCAGCTTTTGCCGCAGCCACGCCACATGCACGTCCACAGTGCGCGAAGAGATTTCGCTTTGATACTCCCACACTTCCCGCAGTAACTCCTCTCGCGGCACCACTCTGCCGCGGGAATTTACTAAGTAACGGAGTAAGCTCAATTCCTTCCCCGCTAGCGCCACCGGCACCCCGTCCTTGGTGACTTCTCCGCTTTCGAAATCCACTTTCACCTGGCCGAACTCGAAGGTCTGCACCGCGATCCGGTGCTCTTTGTTCACCCGGCGTAGCAAAGCTTCCACGCGGGCGAGTAACTCCGTCGGGTCAAACGGCTTGGCGAGATAGTCGTCCGCGCCCAGCTTCAGGCCGACTACCCGATCGAACACCTGGGTTTTGGCGGTCAGCATCAGGATCGCCACGTCGTTGCCTTGCTGCCGCAGCGCGCGGCAGACATCGAAGCCATTTTTCTTCGGCAACATGACGTCCAGAATCAATAAGTCGAACTCTTCGCGGCTCGCGCGCGCTAAACCCGCTTCCCCATCCTGCTCGGTAAAGACTTCGTGCCCGTCCGTGGAGAGTAAGTCAGGAATTGTCAGCCGTAAGCCGGGCGAATCCTCAACCAGCAATATGCGCGAACTCATCTTGCATCTCCGGGGGGGCGACAGGAATGCGCACAATAAACTCGGCCCCATGCGGCGAACGGCTCTGGATGCGAATGGTGCCGCCGTGGGCTTCGACGATCTTCTTCACGAGATTCAGGCCCAAGCCGGTACCCTGCACCTGATCGGCCAACGCGCGGCGGCCGCGGAAGAATGGGTCAAATATGTGCAGCTGCTCTTCGGACGGAATACCCGGCCCTTGATCCGCCACGCGAAGCTCCACAAAATCACCGGCGAGGCTGGCCTCAAGCCCGATCCACTTACTGGATTCAGTGCCATATTTCACGGCATTGTCGAGTAAGTTCTGCACCACATGTTGCAGGGCCCGTTCGTCGCCGAGCACCAACGGCAGGCCCGGCGCAATCTTTTGTTCCAACCGGTAGGGCGACGCATCCAGCGCCAATTGGCTCGCTTGAATGCCTCCCGCAATAACATCGTCGATCAACACGGCCTCCCGCTCTTGAATCACTTGGCCGACGCGCGAACTGGCGTAGCGGAGCACCTGCTCCACCAGCGCCCCCAATTTCTCGCTCTGCTCTTGAATCAGCTTACCGTACCGTTCCACCTGCTCCGGCTTGGCAGCGACGCGGCCGCGTAGATTGAAGGCGGCAGTGCGGATTACCGTCAGTGGCGTCCGGAGTTCGTGCGAGACGCTGGAGACGAAATTCATCTGCAATTCGGCCAATTGCTGCGCTTGGCGCGCCGAGTGGACCAGTAACAAGGCGGTAGCGACGATCAGCGCCAGCAGCGTAAGTGCCAGGGCCAAATTGCGCCAGCGCGTACGCTCAACCAGGGTTTCCAGCGAGCCGCCGGGTGGATTGACATACATTCGCCAGTGGCCTCTGCCTGGTTCCGCGGGCGGTGCAAAGCTCATCGGACGTGGCCCACCGCGCCGTCCACCGCCCAACATCCGCAGCAATTCCACCGAGGCCTGCGCCCGCCCACGGATCGACTGGCCTTCCGCCAAGCCTATCCGCAACAGCGGACTCGGCACCGTTTCGTTCGCATAAACCTCCACCTGATACGCCTCCGTTCCCCCCGCCGACAAGTGACGTGCGATCTGCCGCGGCAGCAGTACCTCGCGAACGAAGGCCGGGTCCAACTCAAGAATCAACCAGTCCTGTTCGCCGAAAGTGCCCGCCCCCCTCCGCTGGGCCGGAGCCGCCGAGCGCTCGAAACGTGGCACCTCCACCAGCCACTCGCTCGGGTGGCCTGAAGTAGGCCGCTCGCCCCGCAATCGGCTAAGGAGGTGGTTCCGCATCCCATCCCAATTTTTGGGCCACTCGCCCGGCGCAAAGCCCTGCGCCGGGCTCCAGCGTTTCAACTGCAAACTCCCCTGCTCCGGAATTGCCACGGCCAAGGAAAGAAACAGCTTTGCATTGGGGCTTTGGGCGCTCCAGTTCCGGATGCGCGCCGCGTAGGCCGCCTCCCGGCCCGCTTGCGCCACCTCGCGCGGCGAGGGCTGCAAGCTAGCGAGGGCGGAACTCAACTCCGCGTCGAGGTCATAGCTCAGCCGGTTTAAGGATTGCTGCAAAGCTTCCTTGAGCCGGGCTTGCTCGGCGCGGCTCAACTCGCCGGTCCAGCGGTATTGCAGTGCGGCCATCACCACGCCGAGCACGGCGAGTACGGCGATCAGGCTGCCCGAAAACCACGCGCGCCGCTTGATTTGGTCGAAGTCCATGCGAATCCACCTCTACCATAGTGGATCCCGCCGTCACCGCGGACCAAATCTTGGTAAATCCGCGGTAAAGAATGTTAAGGCTCTTCGTGGGTCCAGACGGTGAAGCGCTCGAGCAGATTGGGCCCGAAAGTCGTGGTGATGGCCACGTCGCTGGCATCGCGGCCACGCGCCATCAGGATCCGCCCCCGGCGCGGTGTATTGTTCCGCGGATCGAAGGTGTGCCACGCGCCGCCCAGGTAGACCTCGAACCAGGCGGCAAAGTCCGGCACGCCCCAGGGCGGCTCCGTGCCCAGGTCACTAAGATAGCCCGTGCAATAGCGAGCCGGAATGTTCATGCAGCGGCAGAAGGCCACCGCCAGGTGCGCATAGTCGCGGCAGACGCCCGTGCGTTCGTTGAAGGCTTCATAGGCCGTGCGTGTGGCGCGGGCGTTCTGATAGTTGAACTGGATCTGGGCGTGGACAAAATCGCAGATGGCCTGCACTCGCTGCCAGCCGGGCATGGTGTAGCTAAAAAGCTGCCAGGCGATCTCCGAAAGGCGATCGGTCTCGCAATAACGGCTGCCCAGCAGAAAAACCAGCGTCTCCTCTGGCAAATCCTGCACCTGATGCTGGGGCGTGTCAGGCAGGTAAGGGTCCGGCAGACCGGGATCGTGAATCAGCCCTTGGCCCCGAAGTTGGATGCGGCCAGCGGGAGCCATGATCCGGTGGCACCAATTGCCGAAGCCATCGCGGTAAGCACTGATGGGGATGGGCGGATCGGTGGTGAGCTGATCGGGAACGATGATGTCCGAGGCGCGGGAGTAGTGGATATTCACCAGCAGGATCATCGGAGTGTCCTGCGGGCACTGGTAGGTGAGTTCGTAGCCGACCCGCAAGCGGATGGCGCTATCGTTGGCAAAGTTCAAGAGCAGCTCATTCGTGGCAACATCCAGGGTAGCAGGCAATTTGCCTTCTAATGGACGGGCCAGTCACTTCGGCGGAAAGTCGAAGGTGAGACTCAGCTCGCCCTTGGCGGCGACGGCGAGCGGCTGCGTCAATTCGCCCAACTTCTCGTGCCAGACGGCAACCACATAGTTCCCCGGTGGCAAGCCGTCGAAACGGAAAGCGCCGGCGTCGTCGGTGATCCCGAAGTATGGGTGTTCCATCACCGCGATGTACCCGCGCATCCAGGCATGCACATTGCACTTCACCGGAATCATCACCTCGGGGAAGCCGAAGCGGCGCTCCAGGTCCGGGGCGCCGGGCGATTGCTGCTGGTTCCACTCGCGGTTATTCCGTGGCTGGGGATGAATGTTATGCGAAACGGGGTCCGCGTTCTTCACCGCCAGCGTTTGCCCCTTGCGCAGCGAAATCACGCGCGGCACAAACTGGCAGCCCTGTTGCTTCAGTTCCACCGCAGCGGTGGCCGGGGCGAAAGTCTTGCCTTCGAGCCCGCTCTTGATATAGACGAATGCGTTGGCCAGCCCCTTGGACTTGCCTACTAATAGCGACTCGTCATAAACCGGCTTCGGGTGCAATTTCTGGCAATCGGCCTCGGCATCCATGCTGATCATCTTGGCCGCCGGCACCGCACCCGAGTAACTTACTTTTCCGGTGATCGCCGATACGGTGGCCGGGTCCGGCTGGAAGTAAGTTACCGGCGGTGGCGCGGCAGGCTTTTCCGGCGCCTTCGTGCAGGCCGCCAGCAGTAAGCACGCGAAGAGCCCGTAGCACTTCACTTCGGCAGGTCTCCGGTCAGCGCTTCGAGGAAACTCACTAAGTCCTCGCGCTCTTGCTTGGTTAAGTGGCTCAGCGCCTTGATTTCTTTATCCAGATGTGGATTGGCGTTGCCCCCGCCGACATAGAAATCGACCACTTCCTTCAGCGTCTTCAGGCTACCATCATGCATATAGGGCGCAGTCAAAGCGACGTTGCGCAAGATGGGCGTGCGGAATTTTCCGTTCTCTTTGCCTAAGTCGGTCAATTCGCCCGCGGGACTTAGCCCCACGCCTAAGTTATGAAACTTCATGTCGCTGAATAGGGCGTAAGTTTCTTCAATGGTATGACACACGGCGCAGTTGCCACGGGCCGCATCGGTAAATACACCCAGGCCACGCTTGGCCTCCGGCGGTAAGGCATCGGCCTGCTTCCCAAAAACAAAACGATCGAAAGGCGAATTGCCACTTATTAAAGTGCGTTCATAAGAAGCGATGGACTTACTCATCAAATCCACGGTGATCTTCACGCGCGGCCCATAAGCTTGCTGAAACAGCGCCACAATCTCCGCATTTTGGGTGAGCGCCTTTTCCAGCCGCTCAAGCGAGTGGCCCATCTCCACCGGATTCATCATGGGGCCGGAAGCTTGGTCTTCCAACGTACGCGCCCGGCCGTCCCAAAACTGGTCGGCGTTGAAGGCGGCGTTCAGAATCGTCGGCGCATTGCGCTTCCCTTTCTGCCCGCGAAGGCCCGTCGACACTGGCTGACGATCCGTAAAGGCCAACGCCGGATTGTGGCAATTGGCGCAAGAAAGGGTACCATCGGCCGACAGTAACGGGCTCTCGAAAAGCTTCTTACCGAGAGCTACCGTCTCCGCCGTCGGCGGATTGTCCGGGGGGATCCGCAGGCGGGGCAACCCCAAAGGCGTTGGCAGAATCAGCGTCTTGCCCACCGGCTTGGTGGGCGGCGCGGTGCAGGCGGCCAGCCAGGCTAAGCTCGCTAGCGCGAGACCGTAATTACGCCCCATGGCTTGTCTCCTGCCTTCACTTTGCGCAGAACCGTGTTGGTGGCCAAGTCGATGACGGAGACGTCATTCGACGGGCCGTTGGCGGTGAAGAGCAGTTTCTCGTCGGGCGACAAGGTAAGTCCCCAAGGCCGCTGCCCGGCTTCGATGCTGGCCGTGATCTTGTCGGTGGCCGTATCGATCACCAACACCTTCTTGCCGCGGCCGGTGCTGACATAGAGCGTCTTGCCATCCTTGGTGAGGGCAGTACCCATCGGCTTCAGACCTTCGCCCACGGGCAGCGTGCTGAGCTTGGTTTGCTTCACCAGGTCGAGCACCGAAAGGGCGGCATCGTTTTCGTTGGTGACGTAAGCGCGTAAGCCATCGGGTAACACCGCAACCGAACGCGGACGTCGGCCGACTTTGATTTTCGTCAAGCTCTTGAACGTCTTGGTATCGACTACCGACACCGTGCCCTCGTTCTCGGAGGTGACGTAAACCTGCTTGCCGTCCGGGCTCACCGTAACGCCCTCTGGCTCTTCGCCCGTAGGGACGCTAGCGATCACCTTGCCGTCGACGATATCAATCACGCTCAGACCGGACGCATCTTCGTTGGCGACATACATCAGCTTGCCGTCGAGGCTGAAGGCGAACTGCTCCGGATCGGAGCCGCCAAAGAGTTTGCGGACCACTTTGCCTTGCGCAATGTCGAAGACGCCAATGCCATCAGCCGACTTGTCCGGCGGGGGCAGCGTGCTTTCGTCCACGCCGGGAGGTGCGGCGGGTGAGCCGCTGAGGGCCACGTAGATCATGCCGTTTAAGGCGTGAATGCCGCGCGGGCGCTTGCCGAGCGGGATCGTGGCGACGGCGTCCGGTTCGTTGGGGTCAATCACGGTCATGTCGCCGGAGCCTTCGTTCGTAACGTAAACGAGGTAGGCGGATTTCGGCTTCGCCGGCTTTTCGGCCACCGGCTCGGGAGCCTTCGCGCAACCGGCCAGGAGGAGGAGAACAACAACGGCAACGGGCAGTAGCTTGGACATGGATTTAGTAGGCAATGCGATCTTTCTTCGCGTCGAGCATAACAGAGTCGAGACCCGGAACTTTCTTGAGGTCGTCGAGCGACTTGAAAAGGCCATACTGCTCGCGATAGGCCACTACGGCTTTGGCTTGCGATCGCTTCAGCGTCAAGCCGCTTTCGAGTTCGATGGCCATGGCCTCATTCACCTTCACGCGGCCGACATCCTCGGCGCCGTAGTGCTTGCTGAGGAAATCGAGCACCAGGGCGTATTCGCCGTCGGTGGCCTTCATGCCGAAAGCGTTCATCTTCCCCATGGTGGTCTGCCAACCGTTCCGGTCCTGCCGGAGCGAGATGGAGCGTGCCACCTCATGGCACTGTTTGCAAAGCTTCTCGGTTTCGTCATGGCCGGGGCCGTCGGGCAGCACAGGCGCTTGCGCCCACAAGGATCCGGCAAAGAGCAACGCGGCTAAGGACTTCATACTTTGATTTTATTGCACGACACGGGTCTTGCGATTGAGGTAATCCATCAGCAGGTATTCGCCCAGGTTGTAAGGGTTGGTGAAGTACGCCTTGCCACGGCAAATCTCGGAGACTTTGCGGACAAAATTGACCAAATGAAAGTCGTTGGCCAGCATAAAGGTGTTGATCATGATGCCTTGGCGTTTGCAGCGGCCAACTTCTTCGAGCGTTTTGGCGATCACCATCGGGTCGAGCCCGAACGCGTTCTTATAGATCCGGCCATCCTCGAGCGTCATCGCCGAGGGCTTACCGTCAGTGATCATCACGATCTGCTTCATGTCCTTTTTCTCTTGCGCCAGCAGTCGCTGGGCGAGAATCAGGCCGTCCCGGGTATTCGTGTAATAAGGGCCAACTTGCACCCGCGCTAACTCGCCGATGCGCATCTCTTCGGCGGTGTCATGAAAGAGCACGCAGCGGAGGCTGTCGCCGGGAAACTGCGTCCGGATTAGATGCGCTAAGGCGAGCGCTACTTTCTTGGCCGGGGTAAATCGATCTTCGCCATAGAGAATCATCGAGTGGCTGCAATCGAGCATCACCACTGTGGCACAAGAGCTTTGGTACTCGCTCTGGTGGACGTGTAAGTCGCGGTACTCGAGTTCGAGCGGGACGGTAAGTCCTTCGCGGCGGAAGGCCGAGAAGAGCGTTTCGCTCACATCCAAATTCATGGTGTCGCCGAACTCGTATTGCTTGGAGGCGCCGCTGGTTTCGACGCCGGTGGACAAGTCCCGAGTATCATGAGCGCCGAAGCTCGCGCGACCGAGCGAGCCGAGTAAGTCCTTCAAGGTCTTATAACCCAGGAAGTCCACCGTGCGGTCGGTCATCTCGATCCGCAGGTTGTTCTGCTGCTGACCTTGGCCCGCGGTGCCCACGCGCGGCGAGTTAGGCGGCTGGTCGACCGTAATGTAACCGTCATTGGCGAGTTGCTGAGCCAGGCGTTCCACTAACTGCTCCATCTGCTCGGCGGTCATATTCTGCATCCGCTCGAGCATCTCGCGCAGTTGATTCTCGTCGAAGAGTTCGCCGCTTTCAAGCGCGCGGCGAATGGCCTCCTTCAGGGCCTCCATGGAGTTGGAGCTGAACTCGTCAAAGGGCATGAACTGCATCTCATAGCCGCTTTGCAGGAAGAACTCGGAGAGCGCACGCATCAGGTCTTCGGAGTCGATCCCGAAGTCCTCGCCATTATACTTGGTGTAATTCCATTTCATTGGAGTCCTTTAATTGAACTGGCGTTTCCGGCGCGGGGCTTCATCCGGTTCTGGAGCCTCACCCGCCGACT
>JBBQQS010000188.1:0-9301 GCA_038215525.1 Bryobacterales bacterium | reverse complement strand
GGCGTAAATGCCGGAATCGTTCGAAACGGTATCGCGGGCCGCGCCCGTGGCGGCGTTGGTGATTACCACTTTCACGCCTGGAATAGAAGCGCCAGTGGAATCGCGAACTTCGCCGGAAACATCGCCAAGAGTTTGGGCGGCAAGACGGCCCGCCAGGATGAGGAGTGTGGAAAGGACGGAATACAGACGTGTCTGCATGGACATAACCTCCGTGGGTTGAGACAAGTAAAACATGGTCCCCGTTAGGGGACGTACCAAAGCCCTTATACTTTATCACAAATGGGTTTCAATACCAGGACTTACGCCGAAGCGGCCGAAGCTTGAACCGGCGAGTTGAGATACTGCACGCGGGCGCGGCGGTTGAAGCGCTTGCGGCTGGGCCCATCGCCATCGAGCGAGGCGAGGGCACGCGAAGCGGCGATCTTGAAGTCGTGGATCACCCGCTCCGGCTTCAAGTCGCTTTCGACGATCGCCACCACCTCCCATTCCTTGGGCTGCACCTCAATCAGGCGCCAGCCGCGTTCCAGGCAAAGCTCCCGGATCGCGCGCGCGACGATGGCTTGGCGCTCGGTATCCAGCCGATACGCCGGCTGATAAAAGAACTTGTCGAGCCAGCCGCGGAACGAGCCAGCCTCAACGCCGTGGGTGGGAAACCAGAGCGAGTATTTCATACTAAATAGTGCAATGAAGCGGCGAAAATTCTCCATTATTTTTTAATTATTTTTCGTTCGTGGCAATATTCGACAGGACAGCTAGCGGGAAACGGATACGATGCCAAGCATTTACGCTGCTTTTCTCTTCACTCTGCCCCTAATCAACGCGATAATCGGCGCGACCCTGCCCAAGGCCGCGCCCGCAGAGGTGGGTATTTCGGCCGATCGCTTAACCCGGGTGAGCGCCCTGATGAAGCGCTATATCGATAATGGCGAGATCGCTGGCAGCGTCACCCTGGTGGCGCGTAAGGGGCGGATCGCGCACCTCGAGGCGCAAGGCGTGATGGATTGCAGTCTTCATACTTTTGGTGTTACCACTTTTCACACCACGACGAGTAGTTCACTCAGTCGAGCCTTTAGCTTGGCGAGCGGGACGCGGCGGTCCTGGATCAAGTTATTCAACTCGTAGGGGTCGTTCCGCAGATCATACACTTCGTCCGAGTTCTGGCGATCCACGTAGTGAATATACTTCCAGCGCTCCGTGCGTACGGCCTGATAACCCATCTGCCGCATGCGAGGAAATACGCGGTCGGAGAAATATTCGATCAATATGGCGTCGCGATGGGTCGTAGACCACAGGGGGCGTCCGTGAAAAGGAGTTGGAGGAGTGACACCGGCTAGGGACAACACCGTGGCGGCTACGTCGACACTGAGCACGCTTTGCTTGGGCTGCGTGCCGGGACGGAAGCGGGCCGGGTAACGCACTAACAAGGGAATCCGGATGGCTTCCTCGTAGGCCAGGCGGCGCTCCGGACCGAGGCAGTGTTCTCCGTAGAAGTAGCCATGATCGGACGTGAACACAACGAGGGTATTATCCAGTAACTTCTTCTTCTCGAGCGCCGTAAGAATCGCGCCGGTACATTCATCGACGGCCTTCGTCATGCGCATGCGGGCGAGAATCCCCCGGTCGCTGGTGGCGGTGGCTGGCCCGAGCGGAGCGACGCCGGGGCCGGGATCTTCGAGCGCCGGTTTGTTTTGCGGCACTTTCAAGTAACTACCCCGTCGGGGCGGGACCATCCCTTCGTAGAGCGAGCGGTGGCGCTCGGCGGGGATGAACTGATCGGGATCGTCGGACTTCGAAGGGTCGATCGAGCCGTCGTTACCCTGCTGAACATTCGGGTGGACCGCCTTGTGGGCCAGATAAAGGCAGAAGGGCTGCGCGCCTTGCTGTTCAATATAGTCGACGGCGTGGCGGCTGAGGATATCCGTCACATATCCAGTCGAGGTGGTTTGACGACCGTCAATATTGAGGCCCGGATTTACGCATTCGCCCTGGCCTCGGAAACTTACCCAACGGTCGAAGCCCGGGCGCGGTGAGTCGTCGTTGCCCATGTGCCATTTCCCCATGAAAGCCGTCCGGTATCCGGCGTCATGGAGTAAGCGAGGCCAAGTAACCAGGCGATGACTTTGAGCATCGCGCGCAACATTGTCGGTGATGCCATTGGTATGGCAGTAAGTACCCGTCAGAAACGCGGCCCGCGAAGGAGAACAGAGCGGAGTGGTGGCAAAGGCATTGCGAAAATTGGTGCCCTCGCGAGCCAGGCGATCTGCCGCCGGAGTCTGAGCGAAGGGGTGCCCGGTACAGCCCAACTCGTCAAACCGCAGATCATCCACGAGAATAAATACGACATTCGGACGGCGCGCGGGTGCCCAGGCCAGGGCACCCAGGAACTCGCGCCGGTTGAGCATTAGAAGTTGATCTTGGTCCCGAGCATAATCTGGCGCGCACCGCTGGCTACGTTGGCACCGATGCGGCCGAAGAGGGTACTGGTGATGGTGGCGGTGGGTTCGTTGAAGGACGGAGTATTGGTTAAGTTGCTCACGTCGGCGCGGATCTCAAGATTGAAGCGCTCGGTGATCGCCACCTTCTTGGCGAAACTGGCGTCGAGGTTGATAAACCTGGGGCCGCGGACCGAGTTACGTCCCGTATTGCCCAATTCACCGGCCGCCGGCGCGGTGAACTTACCGCGCTCGGAGGGGTTGAAGAACCAATTGAAGCCATTCTCATCGCGGACTTCGCCGATTTTGCGGTCGCAGCCGGTGCAGTTGGCGAAGGATTGGACGACGCTGTTAAATGTCGTGGCGCCGGAGTAAATGGTGAAGGGACGACCGCTAGTCCAGCGGAAGAGCCCGGAGGCCTGCCAGCCGCCGATGAGGCGATTGAGCCATGGACCGGAGTTACCGCCCATCAACTTACCCTTGCCGAAAGGCAGTTCATAGACAAAGTTAGCGAACAAGGAATGACGCCGGTCAAAGTCGGAGAGGGCGTAGTTCAGGCGGCGGTTGTTGATATCGAACGGCGTGCTGCCGGCCGATTGGGCGTTACCGGCACTGGCCAGAGTGAACGTAGGATCAAAGCTGCGGGTGTCGAGCGACTTAGCCAGGATGTAATTGGCGGTCATACTCGCGCCGCGGGCGAACTGGCGGGTGAAGGTAGCTTGCACGGAATGGTAAGTAGAGAAGTCGTTCGAGTCGACAACAAACATCCCACCTTGGAATTGCGGATAGGGACTCAGCAAGAACGGTCCCAAGCCGGAGGCATTCGGCAGGTTGGTGCCGCTCTGCGGTTGCGCAGCGATCGTGTTCGCTAAACCGCCGACGTTGCTGATCGGGAAGTTGGTGGCATAAATGCGGCGCGCGAAGGCCGCGCCGGTTTCTGCCGCGCCGCGACGGCTATCGGCCCGGAAGATGCTATCGAAGAGAGGGCTTTCACCGCCCGCTTGCACGGCGCGGAAGGCATCAAGGAAACCGTTGCTCCGCAGGAAGGCCTGATTGGCGTTGTAACCGCCGAGTAAGTTATGCGCGCGGCGGCCAATATAATTTACTTCCACCATGGTGCGCTTGGCCACTTCGCGCTGGATGCCGAAGCTCCACATATTAGTTTGTGGCGTTTCGAAATTGGGATCGAAGACGGTGTTGTTATTGGCGCTAAACGGAATCGGCGTGCGGAGGTCGTTGGGAGTGCGGGTGGTGGAAAGCGGTTGCAGCCCGCGTAAGCGTCCACCGCCGGCGCCATAAGCGATGTCGGTAATACCGAGCGTGCTACCCGGCATGTTGGGCAGGATGAAGCTCGAAACCAGGAAGGTGGGTACGCGGTCATAAGCCATGCGGTAATTCGCGCGCACACTGGTCTTACCGTTGCCGAAGGGATCCCAGGCAATTCCGACCGAGGGGCCGAAGTTATTCCAATCGCTCTTCCACAATTGGCCTGGCTGCCAGGATAGGTTATTCGCAGGCGCGGCACCGGCGACAGGCACCGAGTTCGGCACCAGGATCGGCGACGAGTTACCGGACTTTGGCGCTTGGCGGGCGTCGAGACGTAGGCCGTAATCGATGGTCAAATTCTTGCGGACCTTCCAGGTGTCCTGGAAGTAGAAGTCGTATTCGTAGTAACGGGCGTCGAATTTGAAAGTGCCCCTGACGAATTCATTGCCCTGGGCCACAAAGCCCTGGCGTGCTTGCCCGACTCGACCGAGCAGGGTGTTGACCATGGTTTCAAGAGCCGGACGGTCAAAGGCCTGGTTGATGGCGGCGGGGAGACCGAAGGAGTTCGGATCGACGACGTTCACGTTGCGGTCGAAATTCACGACTAAGCCCGAGTTCTGGCCACCGATGCTGGATCGGGTATCGAGATGTTGCGTCAGGCGGAAGTTGATGCCGGTTTTGAAAGCGTGCTTACCTTTGAACCAACTCAAATTATCCACAAATTGCAGCGTGTTCAACTTACGAGCGTTATTGAAAGTGTAAGCCACGGGAATGGTGTAACCGGACTCAAAGGTGGGCCGATTCAAGTCCTGGACGGGGTTCGGGAAGTCGAAGTTGTATTCGCTCCAGCCGCTGACGAACTCGTTAGTGACGTTGGTAGATATGTTACTCCGCCAATTGATGGCGTAGTTGCGGGGCAGACGCAAAGTATCTGTCAGGCAAGGGGCGCCCGGAACACGCGGAAGGCCGCCGTTTACGCCGTCGCAGAACGTATTCTGAAAGCCGTAGTAAACCCGGCCAAAGACCGTATTCTTGTTATTGATCAGATGATCGACTTTCAAGGTGAGGTCGCGCTGCTTTTCGGTCTCGGTAGGACGGAAGACGAAGCCCGCGGTATTCAAGCCGTCGCCAGCATCGAAGCGATTGGGCAGGGGCGTCTGGTCAATGAGGGCTTTCACGGTAGGATCAATCCCGGCGCGTTGCGGGTCATTCGCGACAATGTTGTAAGTGGAGAGCGGCACGAGCGGATTGCCGCTTTGGTCAACGCTGGCACCCGTGACGCCGGCCGGAAAGTTGCGGCCGCCGGGCACGAAGCGGAAATTACCGGCGCGTGCTGCGGCGGTGAGTACGGTGGCCTGCGAGGTTACGTTGCGAATGGCTCGCAGTTCCTGCCAATTGGCAAAATAGAAGGTGCGATTCTTCTTGATGGGTCCGCCGATGCTGCCGCCGAAGATATTCTGGACAAACTGCTCTTTGCCGATGCGGTTGAAGTTATTCTGCCAGGGGTTGGCGTTGAGGCGCGGGGTGCGATAGAACCAGAAAGCGTTGCCGTGTAAGTCGTTGCCCCCGGAGCGAGTCACTAGCGACACTTGGCCACCGCTGTTGCGGCCACTTTCGGCCGAGGCATTGGAAGTAACGATCTTCATTTCGGCGACGGAATCGGGGTTGACGCGAATCGGATTATTGCCGATGCCCCCGCCAGCGCTGACTTCGTTCATGTCGATGCCGTCAAGCGTGAAATTCCAGGCCCGATCGCGCGCGCCGTTCATATGGCCACCGCTGCCGTTGGGGCCGGTACTCATGCCGGGGACGACGTTCAGGATGCTGGTGGGGTCGCGCCGACGGGTGGCGACGATGGGCATCTCTTTCATGGTGCGCTCGTTGATGACCGGGCCGAGGTTGCCGCTCTGGCTGGTCTGCACGAGTTCCGCGGCCGAGGAGACCTCGACCGACTCGGCCACGGCACCCAAGACCATGGTGACCTTAACGGTCATCGGCGAGCCGACGGTGAGCTGGTTATTGCGCGTTACAAACTTCTTGAAGCCGACCGATTCCACGTCAAGGGTATAGAGGCCGATCTGGACGGCTTCAAACTGGTAGCTGCCGGAGTCTGATGTTAGGCTTTCAAAGGTGAGGCCGGTGGCCTCATTGGTGAGTTTGACCTTGGCGCCCACGAGAGCGGAACCGGTGGGGTCCTGCACGGTGCCGACGACGCGTGATGTGGTCCCTTGGCCGAGTAAAAGAGAGAGCGAGAGAAACAGAAGCGTAATAAAGCGCATTCGGGTATTTTAGCTTTTCTACTCACGCACCGCTAGGCCGGTTACCCGGAGTGCGCGGCCTAGGTGACGAAACGAACCGGGGAGTTGTTGATTCTATTGAGTCGACGGCGACGGTCGACGGAGCTGACATTGAAATTCTTCACGAATTGGGCAAGAAAGTCGGGCTCAGGATCAGGATAGCAAGGACGAGGAAGGGATTTGAACTAAGTGATTCAAAGTAAAAGGGAAAGTGGCCGTGATCGACTTCGAGGGCCGGAAGACTTTGGGGCAATCGTGAGACGATCGCTTTACCTGCGCCGTTTTTTGGGTGTTAGCTGTGTCTCATCCCATCTGGACCTAACTGGCATCAAAGCGGTGCATACCGGTGTAATGAGAGCCGAAGCGAAAACAGTGCGTCCAAGCGTGAGCCTGCCGGCAAAACTAGCTTCGCAGGGGCTCTTCGACCTCGCCGGAGCGATTCCGCAATGAAACCGACCCGGAGGCCGCAAAGCGTTTGGGCGATCAGTTAGGGCTAATGGTCTTTGGCGGTTGATGCCAAACATCTCTCGTTAGGAGAATTTTACCTGAGCCAGGGTACAATGAATTCGTGGTGCTCAGTTCACAAGAAGAGTCGTTGATCAGCGTGATCCGGGCGCTCCCGCCTGGCGAGGCTGGAAAAGTCCTCAATTGGGCACGCCATCTGACGGATTTAGCCGAAAATCAGAACAGACAGTGGTCGGATTCCTGGTCCTCAGAAGATCTAGCCGATGTGACAAAGGCATCCGTCCGAGGCTTTGAAGACGGCGAACGAGATAATCTTTGAGGTCAGGCGATGTGGTGGTGTGCGCTTTTCCTGGTGCGGAGTCAACGAAAGCGCGTCCCGCTGTGGTTCTAACGGACGAGGACTACCATCGGCATCGGCCCGATATCATTATCGGCCTCATCACGACGCAAATTCCGAACCCTCAAGCGCCCACGGATTGCCTTTTGCTGAATTGGAAGAGCGCGGGACTGCGCGCCCCGTCTTATTTCCGGTTGTAACTTGTTACGCTTCCCCAGAGGAATGTCCGACCCATTGGGCGCGTGTCGGACACCGATTGGGATTCCGTGCAGGCATGTTTTCGAAATGGCTTTGGCGGTAAATAGAGGGAGACGGGGCGACAGTGCCACGGGGCGACAGTTTTTACTTTTTTTAGACATTTTTTTACTCCTTTTGTAGTGTAGTGCTCACCAAATGGTAGCTGGGAACCCCGCGCTGGGAACCCCGCGCAATGGTTCAGGGTCCTTCCAGGTAAGCGGCAACATCACACCATCACGGGTACGTTCATCGACCCGAATCAGATACCTAGTGTGAATTCGCCTAAGGAATTCTTCCACGTCCGTCAAAGAGTCTAGCGTTTCCTCTTTTGGGAACAGCCGCGCAAACCATCGCGGACGCGGATACGGGGCATTCGTCCCCACCGGATGGATTTCATCTGTCTCTTTCGCTTCGTTCGCAGCTAAAAGATGACGCGGTTAAATCGCCTTCTCAGCGATGGCGAGGAGGGTCTCGAAGTGGGGGGGCTCGGCTTCGCGGTGGACGGAGAAGACTTGGATGTTGCTGAAGCCGGCTTCGCGGAGAAAACCGTCGAGCTCGACTTCGGCGAAACCGAGCCAGACGTCGGCGTAGAGTTCGCGGGCTTCTTCAAAGGCGTGGCGCTTGAGATCGAGGATGACGAGGCGACCTCCGGGCTTGAGCAAATCGTGGGCGGCGGCGACGGCTTTGGCAGGGTGGAGAGCGTGGTGGAGGCTTTGGCTCAGGAAGGCGAGATCGCAGGAGCCCGGGGCGATGGGGGGCGATTCGAGGTCGCCGAGGCGGAACTCGACGTTGGTGAGGCCGTTTTTGCGGGCTAGGTCGCTGGCGAACTCGACCATCTTGGGCGAGCTGTCGACGGCGATGACTTGTTTGGCGCGGCGGGCCAGGAGTTGGGTGAAGGTGCCTTCGCCGGCGCCCAAGTCGGCGATGACCATGGGGGGGACGAGCATGAGGAGGCTTTCGGCGAGGGCTTTCCAACTGCGACCGGGGACGTATTGACGCCCGAAGCGGCCGGCGAGTTCGTCGAAGTAGGCGCGGGTTTTGTCGAGGCGGTTGCGGAGGATGAGGGCCAGGGCCTGGGCGTCCTGCTCGGTTTCGGGGATTTCGACGGCGGATTCCTCAAGCAATTTAACGAGTTGCGGGTGGACGTCGGGCTCCAGGCGGTAGAGGATGTTCTTGCCGGAGCGGCGGTCTTCGACGAGTCCGGCTTGCTTCAGTTGGGCCAGATGGGTGGAGATACGGCTTTGCCCCATGCCGAGGGCCTCCTGGATCTCGGCGACGGATAGCTCCTCGCGCCTCAAAAGGAGTACGAGTCTCAATCGCAGCGGATCAGACAAGGCACGGAGAGATTTGACAATTGAGGCCATTGACTTTCACCACCCTTCGCCAGTATCCTATCAACATATCTTGATTTGTAGATAAGATCAAAAATACTATGAGCACGAACACACTAACCAAAGTTGCCACAGAATTCAAAGTCGCCGACATGAATCTCGCCGACTGGGGACGCAAAGAGATCAATGTCGCCGAGCATGAGATGCCCGGTTTGATGTCGATCCGGAACAAGTACGCGGCTGGGAAGCCGCTGCAGGGGGTCCGGATTACGGGCTCGCTGCATATGACGATCCAGACCGCCGTGCTGATTGAGACGATGGTGGACCTGGGCGCCGAAGTGCGCTGGGCGAGCTGCAACATCTTTTCGACGCAGGACCATGCCGCGGCCGCCATTGCCGCCGCTGGCGTACCGGTTTTTGCCTGGAAGGGCGAGACCTTGGAAGAGTATTGGGAGTGCACCTACCGCGCCATGTCCCACGAGGGCGGCCTAGGCCCCCAGATGGTGATCGACGACGGTGGCGACGTTACGCTTTTGATCCACAAGGGTTATGAGCTCGAGAACGGCGACAACTGGGTGAACACCCCGTCGGGCGCCCACGAAGAGCAGGTGATTAAGGACCTTTTGAAGAAGGTCTACGCCGAGAACCCGACGCGCTGGCACGATGTGGTGAAGGAATGGAAGGGCGTTTCCGAGGAGACGACAACCGGTGTGCATCGCCTTTACAAGATGCACCAGGCCGGCAAGTTGCTGGTACCGGCCATTAACGTGAACGACTCGGTGACGAAGAGCAAGTTCGACAACCTCTACGGCTGCCGCGAGAGCTTGGTCGATGGGATCAAGCGCGCCACCGACGTGATGATCGCGGGCAAAGTGGCCGTCGTTTGCGGCTACGGCGATGTGGGCAAGGGTTCGGCGGCGTCGCTAAAGGGCCTGG
>JBBQQS010000187.1:0-9363 GCA_038215525.1 Bryobacterales bacterium | reverse complement strand
ATTGAAATGAATACTTCCGATTTGAAACTGGGCATTCGGCGCCAGGTCCGTGTTGCCGTACCACTTCAGGAAGTCGGTGAACTGCTGCAGGGCCAGGTCGTTCTGGTTGGCCCGCTTGTCCTTGGTGGCGTTTTCGTAGAGCTTTTCGGCCGTCATGCCGGGCGGAGGCGTGGCTGAAGTGGTGTAGCCGGGGGCACCTTCGGTTTTGGGAGCTTCGGGCTTAGTGATCAAAATATCCAACTTGGCGCTGATGTCGGCCAGAGCCGTTTGGAGCTTATTCACTTTGGTGTTCACGTCGGTCATGCTGTCGCGCATCGCGCCGAAGTCGTTACCGAGCTGGTCCACCTTGGTGCTGGTGCCGGCCAGCGCGGAGCCGAAGTTTTTCTCCTGGACCTCCATGCGCTTGTTCAAAGCATCCTGGACGTTGGCCAGCGTGGCGCCGTTCTTCGCGGCATTGGCCAGGGTCTGCTCGGCGGTGGCATTCAAGCGGTCGACGGTCTTTTGGATGTTCCGAATCTCATCGGTCATCATGGCGACGTCGCGCTGAACCTCAGCCAGATCATTGCGCTTCTGGGCGATGGCGAGCAGAGGGAGCAGCAGAACGAAGGCGATATTCTTCATACACTTACATCTTAAGAGATTTTGGCGCGGCAACGTGCAACATTTCACACCTTTGTCAGCCCAGGCGCTGGGGAAGCCCGACGCAAGGGAGAACGGCCCCATCCACGACATGGTCGTGCGCCCGTGCAGTGAGAACGACGTTCACGCCGGCCTCAGCGGCGATCGCCTGGATCTTAGTTAACATGGGGCTCCTCATCTGAGATTGCAGCATGCATAACTTCGAATTTGGCTTCGAGCCTAGCCGCCGGCCGGGAACCCAACGAACTCAAGGCGAGATCGCCGGGTTTCTTTTCCGAAAAAAACATTTTTCAGGCGGCTTGGCCGCTTGGCTCGGAGTCCGATGGCGGCTTTTGGACACGCGGCAAGGAAGGCTTTTTCATCACTCAAAAGGTGTAGAGAAGTGTTGATTGCCTCACGACATAGGGGATCCGGAGGACCCATTCCGCTGGCACGGATGGCGAATGGAAGGCGATTTTAGACATTTTTGGGGCCGGCTGAGCGGCACTCCTAGTCCTTGTTTTGTAAGAGATCGCCGGGTTGTTTTGCCAACAATAGGTTTTCAGGTTTGGGAAGCGGGGACGGTCCATCGTGGCGGGTCGAGGTTGCACCAACCGCGGTATTGGTCGACGACAGCGCGGGCGGCGAGGCGCGTTTGGCGAGGTAATTGCCTCAATATAAATTAGATGGCATCTACCCCATATCCCATCGACTACGACTCATTCCCCGACGTGGACCTCACGCCCGACGAGCACCGGATCGTGCCAAAAAGGAGTTCCTCGCCGCGAAACCGTCCGCTCCTGAAACCTTGATTACCTTACCCGGCAACCGGTTTCCTGGCCGGGCAGTTTCTACCACCGCCTACTTCGTACAATCCGGCAAGCCCCACCCCGAAAACTGCTTGCTGGCAAGAATGCCCGGCCTCTTAGACCAGCACGCTAGCGCTGCCATTCAGACTGCTACTGCGATCCTTCAGGCGTCAAATCTGGAATCAGAGAGATCCACAAAATGACGGGGAGGCGGCTGCTACAGTCAAGTGCCGAAATCGTGGCGGGGGCTATCCATGACGGTGGTCGAACACTAAGGCCTGAATTTGCCTTGAATGAAGGCGCTATCCTGGCAGAAGGAACTCGCGATTGATCATCTCCCAAGCCCTGCCCAACTCTCGATGCCACATCGCGTAATGCTCGAGTTGCCGCCAAATTCGAGCCTGCTGCTCTACCAGACCGCCGACGGGCAGACGCGCCTGGAATGTCGGTTTGACCAGGAGACGCTTTGGCTGACGCAGATCCAGATGGCCGAGCTATTCCAAACCTCCGTTCCTAACGTGAATATTCACTTGAAGGCGATCGACGAAGAGGACGAACTGAGCGCGGGAGCAACTATTAAGCCTTACTTAATAGTTCGATTCGAGGGCACGAGGCAGGTCTCCCGTCAGGTATTGCACTACAGCCTACCCGCCATTTTGGCCGTCGGCTACCGCGTCCGCAGCGCACGGGGCACGCAATTCCGCCAGTGGGCTACGGAACGGCTGTCCGAGTACCTGGTGAAGGGCTTCACCATGGACGACGAGCGGCTCAAAAACCCGGGGCCCAACCGGCCAGACTTCTTCGACGAACTTCTTGAGCGCATCCGCGACATTCGCGCCAGTGAGCGCCGGATTTACCTGCGGGTGCGGGAGATCCTGGCCTTGGCAGCTGACTATTCGCCTTCGGAACCAGAAACCCAGGTCGTCTTCCAAACCATCCAGAACAAGCTCCATTTTGCCGCCACCGCCAAGACGGCTCCCGAATTGATCGCCGAGCGCGCGAATGCCGCCGAGCCTAACATGGGCCTCACCAGTTGGAAGAGCGATTTAGTGCGCAAGGGCGATGTCACCGTCGCGAAGAACTACCTGCGGGCGGGCGAGATTGAGGATTTGAACCGGATCGTGGTGATGTTCCTCGATTTTGCGGAAGATCAGGCGCGGCGACGGAAGCAGGTGTTTCTGCGGGATTGGCAGACCCGCTTGGACGAGTTTCTACGGTTCAATGATCGAGAGGTGCTGGCCGACGCGGGACGGATGAGCCGGAAAGCCGCCGATGAGCAAGCCGCTGCGGCGTACGAAGAGTTTGCGCAACGCCGCCGGGAACAGAGTGAACGGGACGGGCTGCGGGAATTAGAAGATACAGTGAGACAGTTACCGGCGCCGAAGAGTAAGGGTAAGTCCGGATAGGGGTTCGGGAGTTCCTGGGAAGTTATGCGAATTCAGCAGAACAAGCTTCACTTATCGGCAACGGACCTAGCGAATCATCTCTCGTGCCCGCATCTCACCAACCTGAGCCTGAGCGCGGCGCGCGAAGAGATCGTAGCGCCAGAGTGGCAAGCGCCGCATTTAGTCGTGCTGCGGCAGCGCGGGATGGACCATGAGCGGGGTTACATCCAGTCGCTGATGGAGCAAGGGCTGGAGGTGGTGGATTATGGGAGCGAAGCCGAAGACCGGGCGTTTGCCAGGACCGTGGCGGCGATGGAAGCTGGCGTCACGGTGATTTACCAAGGCTATCTGCGGGACGGCAAGTGGGGCGGCCGCCCCGATGTCTTATTGCGCGTGGAGAAAGTTAGCGACTTCGGCACTTGGTCCTACGAGGTGGTGGATTGCAAGTTAGCCAGTGTGACCAAAGCCGAAACCATTTTGCAGATGAGCCTATATGGAGAGTTACTCGCGGGACAACAGGGTGTCGAGCCCGAATTCTTCCATGTGATTCGCCCGGGAGCGGACTTCTTACCGGAAAGTTACAGGACTGCGGCATACTCGGCTTACTATCGCAGCGTGAAGCGGACGATGGAGGCGGCGGTACAAGAGCGTGGCGCGACTTATCCAGAGCCAGTGAGCCATTGTGAAATGTGCCGCTGGTGGAAGCGTTGCGATACCGAGCGTCGACGCGACGATCACTTGTCGCTGGTGGCGGGTGCCACGCAGTTACACCGGAACGAATTGGAACGGCATGCGGTGGGAAAACTGGCGGAGTTGGCGCAATTGCCACTGCCGATTCCCTTCCGGCCCGCGCGGGGAGCCACAGAGAGTTACACCCGCATTCGGGAGCAAGCTCGCGTCCAACTCGAAGCCCGCCAACGTGGTGAGCCGCGTTTCGAACTCCTCCACCTTGAGCCCGGCAAGGGCCTGGCACGGCTGCCGGAGCCGACGCCAGAGGACATCTTCCTGGATTTTGAGGGCGATCCGTTTGTAGAGGGAGGTGGCCGCGAGTATCTCTTTGGCATTGTCACCGGAAACGAATATCAGGGCCGATGGGCGCTGGACCGTTCCCATGAACATTCGGCTTTTGAGTGGCTGATGGACCTGATCTTCGAGCGGCTTGAGCGCTTCCCAGGGCTGCATATTTATCACTTCGGCGGCTACGAGACGGGAGCCGTGAAGCGCCTGATGCTGCGTTATGCCACCCGCGAGGAGCAGTTAGACCAATTATTACGCGGCGAAGTATTTGTGGATTTACATAGCCTCACGAAGCAGGCGGTGCGGGCGAGCGTGGAGCAATATTCACTGAAGGACCTCGAGCAATTCTTCGGCTTTCGGCGAAGAATCCCGTTACGCGAGGCTAGCCACGCCCGGCACCAGATTGAGCATCAGTTGGAACTCGGGGGGCCGCCTGAAATTAGTGACGCTATGATGCAAAGCGTCGAGCGTTACAACGAGGACGATTGCCGGGCAACCGAACAATTGCGCAATTGGCTGGAGCATCTGCGGGAGGAGGCTCTGGGAGAGGGCGAGTCAATTCCCCGCCCGGTTGAGCCAGAACGCGCGGCAAAAAAGGAAGCATCGGAACAGCACGAGCGGAGCGCGGCCCTGTTTCGGGCTTTAACGGAGGGCCTTCCGGAGGAGCCTGAAGCGCGCAGCCCGGAGCAAGCGGCGCGGTGGCTATTGGCGCATGCCCTCGATTGGCATCGACGCGAGGCGAAGGTGCAATGGTGGGAGTTCTTTCGCCTGCGGGACTTGCCAGAGCCAGAGCTTTTTGACGAGAAATCGGCCCTCGCCGGGCTGGTGTTTCAGCAGCGGATGCCGAAGCTGACACCCAGACAGAAGGTCTCGATTGACCAATACGCTTTCCCGGCGCAGGAGTGTTCCGTGAAGGTGGGCGACAGTCTCTACACAACCGATGCGGAGCCGTTCGGCAAGATGGTGACCCTGGATTTGAATGGGCGCACGGTGGATATTAAGAAAACGGGCAAGACCGAAAATCTGCATCCGCAGGCAATCTTTGCCCACAAGGTGATTTCGACCAAAGAGCAGGCAGCCTCCCTACAGCGGCTGGCGGAATGGATTATCGCCAACGGAATAGACACTCCCGGACCCTACCGTGCCGCGCGTGATCTCCTGCTGCGAAATCCGCCGCGCCTCCTTACCGGGCAGCCCTGGGCGCGGATGCCGGCAGAAGCGGTGCTGCCTTATGTGTGTCGTATCGGTTTAGCCCTCGATTCGGCGACGCTGCCCGTTCAGGGTCCGCCAGGATCGGGCAAAACCTATTTGGGCTCGCACATGATTCGGGAGTTGGTGCGGCAAGGAAAGCGGGTGGGAATCACCGCGGTGAGCCATAAAGTGATTCGGCACTTATTGGATGGGGTGCTTGAGATTGGCGAGGCGAGGGTGCGCTGCGGCCAGAAGGTGGATGAGGACGACGAGGCGGAAGGCGCGGTCCGGATAGTGGCCTCGAATGACGAGGGTCGGGCGTTGCTGGAGACGGAGGAGGTGAACGTGCTGGGAGGTACCCCTTGGATGTGGGCCCGCCCGGAATTCTTCGAAGCGGTGGACGTTCTGGTGGTGGATGAGGCCGGCCAAATGTCGCTCGCCAATGTATTCGCCTGCGCCCCGGCCGGAAAGAATCTCGTGTTGCTGGGTGATCCCCAGCAACTGGAGCAACCACAGAAAGGCAGCCACCCGGAAGGGTCCGACGTCTCGGCCTTGGCTCACCTTCTCCAAGGAGTTCCTATCTTGGATGCGGCACAGGGCATCTTCCTGGAGGAGACGTGGAGAATGCACCCGGCGATCTGTCAGTTCACGTCCGAGACGTTCTACGCCGGGCAACTGAAGTCGCGTTCGGAGTTATCCCAGCAAGTAGTGGAAGCGCCCGTGCCGTTTTCCGGGGCGGGAATGTGGTTCGTACCCGTGACGCATGAAGGCAACCAGAGTTATTCGGTGGAAGAGATCGAGCAAGTAGCGGAGATCGTCAGGATTCTGACCAGGGGATCTTGGATCGACCCGAGAGGCGATGTGCGGCCGATCACCCAGAATGACGTGCTGGTGGTGGCACCTTACAACGATCAAGTGAACCGCCTGCAAGCGCGGCTGCCGGGCGCCCGAGTCGGGACCGTGGACAAATTCCAGGGGCAAGAGGCGGCGGTGGTGATCTACTCGCTGACGACATCCTCGCCGGAGGACGCGCCCCGGGGCATGGAGTTCCTCTACAACCTCAGTCGGCTGAACGTGGCCACTTCCCGTTCGCGATGCGCCTGCATCGTGGTGGCGAGCCCAAAGCTCCTCGCGCCCGATTGCCGCACTCCCAGGCAGATGGAGTTGGCCAACGCCCTCTGCCGCTACGTGGAGTTGAGCCGGGTAACACCCATGGTAAAGCCGGTTACGGCGAGGTCGGCGTAATCCGCGCGCCACGGAAACAGGGCCATCCACGGCTGCCATTGGGCTGGCACAGTTTTCCAGATCTCGCCATCCGGGATCGAAGGCTCCCGAAGACCTAACAGCAACGCCTCTAACCCCAAAAGCGACTTGGATCCATTGATCAACATCGCAAGATCAGCGGCCTTTCAAGATTTTCGAACTCTTGGGTTGCCTCGGGGTCAGGCTGGCGTTAGAGTTTGCGGGGGAAGGGTTTAAATCCAGCGGCCCTTAGGTCGTCCATGGCGCGCGATTGTTCCGCCCCTGGCTTCACTGGGCCGACCACGACGCGGAAGAGTTCTTTTCCTTCGACGGGGACCGAGTAGGCTTTGAAACCACGCTTGGCCAGGACTTCGACGACCAGGTCGGCTTCAGACTTGCCCACCGCGGCGACTTGCAGGTAGCCGCCTGGAGCGGGGCGGCCACCGGCGGCGGCGGGCTCGCGCTTGGGCTCGGTTTTCTTCTCGCGTTTGGCTTCTTTTTCGCGCTCAGCTTTCTCGCGTTCAGCTTTCTCGCGTTCAGCTTTCTCGCGCTCCGCCTTCTTCTCAGCAGCTTTTTCAACGGCGCGTTCTTCCGTCTTTTTGGCTTCCACTTCCTTCGCCTGTTCCGCTTTGGTCTTCACCTCGGCTTTCGGTTCAGGCAGCTTGGTTTCCGGAGTCTTCACTTCGGTTTCGATGGGCGACTTGATTTCCACGGGCCGAGTGCTGGCCGTCATTCCGCTGCCGGCCGAGGGCTTGGCGTCGACAATAATCGGCTTGTCGGAGGGAGCATTATCCACCTTACGGGCTTCGGCGACCGGGTTAACACTCCGGCCCATGATGAAGCCCATGGCGAAAAATACCGCCAAAAGGGTAACGACAATGAAGAACACGCTGAGGAGTTGCTTATTGCCCAAAATTAATTCGAATTCACCGTCATCGTTACGAGGCATAGTGGTCCTAACACGTATAGGTTACCTGAAATGGAGGGCTAGTACCAGTGAGGAGTCCTAAAACATTTTCCGTAAAGATTGGATTGACGAAATCACGAGTTCCGGCTCATCCAGCTGAATCCAATGGCCCGCCCGTTTGGCGACGTGATGCTGACCGCGCGAGGAGAGGCTGACGAGGGCCTCGTGGGCCGCCAGTCGGTCGGGCTCCAGGTTGGCCGCCGAGAGCAGAATGACGGGAATGCTGAGCGGGCGCAAGGAATTGGCGGTCTGGACGGAACTAAGCGGGAGTTGGCGGAAATGGTCGGCGACGCTTAAGAAGTTCTTGGGGAGGCACCAGTGGGAGCGCACCATCGGCCAGAGGGCGGGGGGCATCTTGCGAATTTCGCCCAAGAGGCGCTCGAGGGCCGAGGCCTGGCTACCAGCGGCCTTCTGTTGGATCCGCGCCATACGGCCGCCGCTGAGCAACAACGCGCGGAGCATGGAGCGGACGAAGCCCCAGCGGGCCAGGAAGGCGAACCGGCTGGCGAGAAAGACGCCGTAGTCGAGCAAGCGCTTGCGGCCGATCTCGGGCAGGAACCACTCGGCGGGATGGAGGGGGTCGACCAGAACGAGGCCGGCGACACGCTCGGGATGGTCGCAGGCGGCGAGCAGGGAGGACATGCCGCCAAAGGAGTGGCCGACCAGGATGACGGGGTCTTGGTAGCCGGCGCGGTCGAGCATGGCGAAAAGCTCGTGGTTCACTTGTTTGGCGGTGCGGGGGGTGGTGGCCTGCTCACTCCAGCCGAGTCCGGCCCGGTCGTAGACGGCGATACGGGTCTCTTTAGCGATGGCCTGCTGAACGTACCACCAACTAAGCGACGAGGCGCCAATGCCGGCTTCGCAGACGATCAGGGGCTCGCCGGTGTGGGGTCCTGCGATGTGGAAATGCTGTTTGTGGCCGCCGACTTGAATCAGCGTGCCGGGTGGCCCGTAGCGGCGACGGTCAATCGCGGCGCCGGCATGTTGGATGAGCCAGCCAACCAAGGGCAACGCAGCCAGGATAGCCAGGGGCCAGAGAATAAAGGTGCTCAAACCAGTACTTTATCGCGACTAGGTAGCTTCGGTCCAAAATGCGTTTGGCCGGAAGTGCGATCACATCGATTTCAAAATTTATAAAGCCATTATTTTCAATTGTATACATAAAAATGGTGGTCTGAAACTTTGGCTAGCTTGTGGAATGATGGAGTTAGAGAAAACAGAAGGCGCGGGCGTGGTGGCCCAGGCCCTGTTTTTTCGAGCTGACGCGCTGGGCGCGCGTCACTCCCCACACACGCGCCCTCGGGACGGGGCGTGTGCGTGGGTCCTTAAGAGGCCGTGCTCTGTGGCGGGGCGCGGCCTCCTTTTTCTTCGTTTAATAGACTCGCCGGTCGGGGGCCGCCACAAAGGGCGAACAGCCCCACCGCTGGCGCGGCGGGCGAGGCGGGTTTGATCAGGTGCGGGAGGAGAAGTACCCGCGGCGGGCCTGAACTTTCAGCTCTTTGTTTTTGGCCTTGATTTCCAACTTGCGGAAGCCGCCGTCGCGGCTCGGGTTGGTGGAGGAATAACTCAGCGTGTACTGGTTGCGCATTTCGTCTTCGAGTTGCTGAAAGATCTGTTCGAGGGTGGTGCGGCCTTCCACCCGGAAGACGCGGCCGCCGGTATCTTCGGACATTTTGCGCAGGTCGCCATCGCTCACCCCGTACATGTGATAGCCGTAGGCGCCGCGATCGAAATAGTAAATGCCGTAGATGATCGCGTCGGAGCGATGGGCGGCCTCAATGGCCTGTTCCCGTTTCTTGCGGCTGCCCATGTCGACGCCGTCGGTGATCAGCATAACGACTTTGCGGCCCACCTCGCCGCGTAGCTTCTCGTCGGCGGCCAAATACACCGCGTCATACATGATGGTGCCGCGCTGGGTTGTCGGCACGGGGCCTTGGCCGATGGGTGAGGAGACGGAGGCGTTGACGCGGAGGCCGTCGAGGGACTGGGTGAGGAGCTTGGGGGAACTGGTTAGGTCCTGCAGGAGTTCGGCTTCGCCGCCGAAGCTGATGACGAAGGCCATGTCTTTGTTCTTGAGTACCTGACGGAAGAAGGCGGCGGCGGCCCGGCGCTCGATGTCGATGAGACGCTCCTG
>JBBQQS010000186.1:0-9396 GCA_038215525.1 Bryobacterales bacterium | reverse complement strand
ACCAGCGTCCAGGGCAGTGAACATGAGATTGCGGGCATCGCCTCCGGCGCCGACGAATTTCTGATCAAGCCCCTACAGCCCGCCGTTTTAAGAGCTCGTGTCACGGCGATGCTGCGGCACAAGGCGGCGATCGATTCGCTCGAAGAGGTAGAGTCCATTCTCTTCACCCTGGCCCAGACCGTCGAACAGCGCGACCATTACACCGGTGCTCACTGTCAGCGACTCGCCACCTACGCCGTAGCGATGGGTCTGCGCGCCGGACTGCCGCGCGAACAACTGCTGGCCCTCTACCGCGGCGGCTTTCTCCACGACATCGGCAAAATCAGCGTGCCCGACGCGATCCTCTTCAAAGACTCGCTGCTGACCCATGACGAATGGGAAGTGATGCGCTCGCACACCTGGCGCGGCGAAGATATCTGCCGCGGTATGAAGAGCCTAGCCCCCGTGTTGCCCATCGTGCGTAACCATCATGAACGCTGGGACGGCTCCGGCTATCCGGACGGCCTGGCCGGCGAACGCATTCCCTATCTCGCCCGGATCCTGCAGATCGTCGACATCTACGACGCCCTCACCACCGCCCGCCCTTACAAGCCCGCCCTCTCCCATGCCGAGGCACTCGGTATCCTCTCCGAAGAAGTAAAGCGCGGTTGGCGCGACCCGGACATGGTGCGCCAGTTGCAAGACGTGTTCGATAATCCGCCCCCCGAAATGCGCGAGGCGCTCATCAGCCCGTCGCTCAATGCGATGAGCCAGCACGTCAACAAGTAAACTGGGCGCATGGCCCCCGCCTTGCTCCTGTTAGCCCTGATCGCCCAAGCGCCCCCCCCCGCAATGTCTGGCATGTCGGGGTCGGCGACGAGTGGCCGTGCCGCTCAACCCGCTCGCCCGTTGCCCAAAGGCAAAATCGCCCCCAAAGTCGACTTCCGCGATGTCGCCGCCGAAGCCGGCCTTACCGCCATCAACGTCTCCGGCGACCCCCAGCACAACAACTACATCGTCGAAACCACCGGTAACGGCCTCGCCCTCTTCGACTACGACGGCGACGGCTTGGTGGATATCTTCCTGGTGAATGCCGGCCAACTCGACCCCACCGGCGCCCCCCACGGCGCCAAACACCACCTCTATCGCAACCTGGGCAACCTCAAGTTTGCCGACGTCACCGAAAAGGCGCTCATCCCCGCCACCCGCTTCGGCCAAGGAGCCTGCGCCGGCGACTATGACAACGACGGCCGGCTTGACCTGGTCATCGCCAACTGGGGCCCCAACACCCTGCTGCACAACGAGGGCAATGGCACCTTCAGTGACCAATCCGCCCGGCTGCCCCAAGGCAAAGGCCGCTGGACTACTGGCTGCGCCTTCCTCGACTATGACCGCGACGGCGACCTCGACCTGTTCCTCGCCCACTACCTCGACTTCGACCCCGCCAAAACCCCCAAGCCTGGCGCCAAAAGCCAGTGCGTCTGGAAAGGCCTACCCGTAGCCTGCGGCCCGCGCGGCCTGCCCGGCGAAAGCATGACCTTGATGCGCAACGACGGCAACGGAAAGTTCACCGATGTCTCAAAGGCCGCCGGCGTCGCCACGGCCAAAAACTACTACGGCTTCACCGTCCTCACCGGCGACTTCGACAACGACGGCTGGCCCGACGTCTACGTCGCCTGCGACTCCACCGCCAGCCTGCTCTTCCACAACCTGAAAAACGGCACCTTCGCCGAAGAGGGCATCGCTTCCGGCGCCGCCTTGAACGAGGACGGCCGCGAGCAGGCCGGCATGGGCGCCGCCGCCGCGGACTACGATGGCGACGGCAGGCTCGACATCTTCAAAACCAACTTCTCTGACGACACGCCCACGCTCTATCGCAATCTCGGCGACATGTCCTTTTCCGATGTCACTGTCCGCGCCGGGCTGGGCATTCACACCAAGTTTCTCGGCTGGGGCGCGGCCTTTCTCGATGTCGATCAGGACGGCTGGAAGGACATTCTGCATGTCAACGGCCATGTCTATCCCGAGGTGGACACGGCGGGTATCAAAGAGCAATTCGCGCAGGAGCGCACGCTCTACTGGAATCGTGGTGACGGCGAGTTCTATGACCTGTCGGGTCAAGCGGGCCCCGCAGTTACAGCGCGCCATTCCTCCCGCGGACTCGCCACCGCTGACCTCGACAACGACGGCACGCTCGAGGCGGTGATTGTCAATCTGCATCAGGCACCGTCCTTATGGAAGAACTTTGCCCCGGCCGGGAATTCGATGCTGGTGGAAGCGAAACTGGCTAACGGCCGCGACGCGATCGGCGCGCGCGTGACGCTTACCTTAGGCACCCGGGCGCTGATCGACGAGGTGCGCAGCGGCGGCTTCCATATCTCGCATGGCGACCTCCGCGTCCACTACGGCCTGGGCGCGGCCGTCAAGGGACGCTTGAGTATTCGCTGGCCCGATGGCAGCAGCAAAGACTATGGCGAAGTCGCGGCCAACCAATGGATCACCGTGCGGCAGAATAGCGCCTTGCCCCAAACTCGCCCTTTCATCAAAAAATAAGGCCCGCTGGAAGGGGTGGGCCTAGCAGGAATTCTAGCAGAGTACAGGTCCTGATGTAAGCAGTTGTAATCGCCCTCGCGGTATTGCAGGAGTAAAGGCGTGCGCTTGGTTTGGCCTGCGGCGTGGCAGCCTTCGAGATACTCGGCATGCGACAAGGGAAAGCGACTGGGGGAGCCGAGCGCAGTTTGCCACTGTTTGGCAATCTCGGCCAAAGGCGGGTATAAGTCCTGCCGCAGGGTGAGAATCAATTTGGGTAAAGGATCGTCGAAGTAGCGATATTTGCCGCGCCCGAAGCCATGTCTAGCCATAATCACCCGCTGGCGAAACAACTCGTTTTGGGCATAACTGGTAGCCAATCCACGGCATTGTTCCGGGGTTAACGCTTGGAGAAGAATGCCATAGCCATATTGGTCAAGCTGGGCAGCAAGATGGTGGTTCATTGATAGCTAGCTTATGCTCGAGGGGAAAAGATTTCACTCCGTTTCTTGCGGTAAGGTTTTAATACAGTCGAGGAAACAGGAATTTCTTCCGATACAAGGAGTAGGGAATAGACAAGCATGGCGTTTAGGAATTGGAATCGATCGTGGATAGCGGCCTGCTCGGTACTGTTCTTGTTGATGCTGATCTTGTTGGTTTCCGCGGCCTGGAAAATTGGCTGGCCGCCATATCGGCCGCCTGACCGTCCTTTGCGGATCGGGATCTGGCACGGTCCGCCAATGGAGATCTGGAAAGCCGATGGCAAGGTAGGCGGGCTGGGACCCGAGATGATCAACGAAGCCGCGCGCCGCGTGGGGATCCGGCTCGAGTGGGTGAACCCAAAGGAAGGCCCGGAAGAGCTGCTGCCCAGCGGCAAATTGGACCTGTGGGGGAACATGTCGGTTACGCCGAAGCGGCGAGAACTCTTTTTTCTGACCGAGCCGTGGTCGGAGAACATCTACGGACTGGTATCGCTGTCTTCGAGCCTCCATGCGCCCAAAAACGTAATCGGGGCGCTGGAAACTCCGGTCATCCTCTTTATGAGCCGTAAGGTGCGCCCCGACGCGGAGTTGAAAACTTATATTGACCGGGACCGTTTGTTCGATGGCCTTTGCCGCGGCGAAGTGCAGTACTTTCTGGTGGACCAACGCTCGCTCGTGCAACATGCCCTCACCCGCACCGCGGCTTGCGAGGCCGCCTCCTTTGGGGTGGAATTTCTTCCGGACGCGCGTCTCGAAATCGCTACCGGCGCCGCGCCGGGACATGAAGACGACGCCCGGGCGTTACGGCGCGAAATTGACCGCATGGCGATGGACGGCACGTTAAGCAAACTCTCCGTTCGTTATGCCATCGGTTTGGGCAGCACCGATTGGCTCTTGAAGCTGGCCGCGGCAGAGCGTCGACAACAGTTACTCGAAGTGGGAATGGGCTTGGCCCTACTGGTGGTGATCCTCACCGCCTGGCAGGTGCTGCGTGTCCGCGTGGCGCGCCGGCAGGCTGAGCAAGCGCTGCGGGAAGCCGAACGCGCCAACGCCGCTAAAAGCGAGTTTCTGGCCACCATGAGCCATGAGATTCGCACCCCCATGAACGGGGTGATGGGCATGACGAATCTGCTGCTCGACTCCCCGCTGAGCCCCGACCAACGCGACTGTGCCGAAACTATCCGTGGCTCCGCCAATTCGCTGCTCACCATCATCAACGACGTCCTCGACTACTCCAAGTACCAATCCGGAGAACTCACCCTCGACAGTATCCCCTTTAGTCCGCAGGCACTAACGCAATCGGTGCTCGATACCTTCTCGGCCCTCGCCTGGCAGAAGCAGATTACCGTCGACCTCGATTCGGCTTCCGCGTTTCTGCCTTGGCTCAAGGGCGATCCCGGCCGACTGCGCCAAGTGCTACTCAACCTGCTGGGCAATGCGATCAAGTTCACTTCCGAAGGTAGCGTGTTGATCCGCTGGGAGACCATATCGCAGGACCGCCTGGAGGCCCACATCGTCGTCAGCATTACGGACACTGGCATCGGCATTCCGGCCGATAAGCTGCATCTCATCTTCGAGCGTTTCCGCCAGGGCGACGCCTCCACTACCCGCCGTTTTGGCGGCACCGGATTGGGCTTGGCCATCTCGAAAGTGCTAATCGAGACCATGGGCGGCTCCATTGGCGTCGAAAGCGAGGAGGGCCGCGGATCCACCTTCTGGTTCCGGTTGGTGCTGCCCCTCGCCGAAGCCCCCGCGCAAAAGCCGACCGAAACCAGCCCTGCTATTCCCCACTTCTCCCACGTGCGCGTACTGGTGGTGGAGGACAACGCCGTCAACCGGCGCGTGGCGGAGCGAACGCTGGCCCGCGCCGGCTGCACGGTCGACCTCGCCGAGAACGGCATCGTGGCCCTCGCCCGCCTCGAGCAACACCACTACGACCTGATCTTCATGGATTGTCTGATGCCCGAAATGGACGGCTACACAGCCACCGTCGAGATCCGTCGCCGCGAAGGTGCCACTGCCCACACCCCGATCGTCGCCATGACCGCCAGCGTGCTCGACGAAGAGCGCCGGCGTTGCATGGAATGCGGCATGGACGACTTCGTGCCCAAACCGTGGCACCCCTCCGACATTCGCCAAGTCCTCAAGCGTTGGTGCCCCGCCCCCGCTGCCAAGTAACCCTTACGGCGCAAACGTAATCGAAGACTCCGCCGTCGCCTTCTTGAAGTCGTAGCATTTCATCGAGTAAGAGCCATTGCGCTTAAAGAACCACACCGCGTCCAGCTTAAACTCGCCGCTGCCCTTCACCGGAAACCACACGTCGCCGAACTTGTCGTACTCCACCTTAAAGCCCAGGTCGCGGATGTTGGTGCCTAATAGTATCTTCACCGCCGCCGGCATCTTAAACTCAAGAAAGCTACTGATAAATACCGGCTGGTAGCTTTCTTTCTCCACCAGTACTTCGCCTTCCCAAGGATCGCCGACATAGTCGTATTTACTATTCTTCTTCGGCTTATACTCCACCACATAGACTGAGTGCCCGCGAAACTCGGCATCTTTTTTCTTCGTGAAGATATAGCCCTTCAGCTTATCGCCCGCCAGGGGAAACACATTCGGCCCGAAGGCGTCCCGAAAGCCGCCGGTCTTCTTCTCTTCGTCTTTACTCGCATCTACCACATCGCTTACCCATTCGTCGATGCAGTCGTCATCGGTAAGTGCCTGCGTATAGCTCTCCACCTTCCCCTTCACCCGGCGTTTCCCCTCCACCGTCAAAGGCTCTCGCTTGTTGCTCTTCTCATTCGGCAGCACCCGGTAAGTGCGAGTCTCTTCGCGCATCAGGGTCTTGTTGCGCTGCGTGCTACGCGCAAAGACTTCCTGCGTATACACCCACTGCTTCCGGGCCTCCAGTGCGCGAGTCTGATTCTCAATCACCTTTTGCATAATCTCGTCGGCCGTGGGTGCCGACGTATCCGGAGCTGCGCAAAGGGTGAGGAATAATAGCGTCTCCACCATAACTTAATCCTCTTTCGTCTTCTTCTTCTCTTTGTCTACTTCGATCTTCGGGATGCCGAACTTGCCGCCCAGTTTCGCCAACTTATTCATGTCTAACACGCCAATGATATTCACGATGGTCAATTCCCGCGGTTCCGCCGCCAGCACCAGAAAGCCATCCATCTCGCCATTGGGCCCTTTGTGGGTCATGATTTCGGTGAAGCCGCCTTTTTCTTTCACACTAATCAGGCTCAACCACTTACTATCGCTCTTCACCTTGGTCCGCACGCTTTCCGCGTCGGCCAGGCTATACATGCCGTCCTTATCGAATTCAAGGCTATACACCTTTACGCGTTTTAGGCCCGCGGTGGCTTCGCTCAAGTCGCCACCTAATAGCCCAGAGAAACCCTTCATCAGGCTCATCTGCTCAGGTCCTAGGTCAATATTCGACGTCTCTCTCGCCTTCGCCTCCAAGCCTTTGAAGATACTCAAGTCCACTTCCTGGGCCACCAACGGCAACGCCAGGATCGCTAAAGTCATTGCCAATTTCATTGCAAGTTCTCCTGTGGTCTATTGGTTTGTAAGTGAATCACGCGCATTTCTGGCCTACGCACTTGCCGCTCTACTTTGGTGAGTCGCTCCGCCACCATGCGCAGGGCAAATTCCAATTGCTGGGCCGTATTTTCGGCCGCTAACCTTCGCTCCCGCTCCTGCTGATATTGCCAGCCGATGCCGGCCATCACCAGCACCGCCGCGGCAATCGCCAGCCAAGCGAACTGCGGCCGCACCCGGCGGCCCTCTGCCTTGGCGATAATCCGCCCAGCCAATCCCGCCGGCGCGTCCTTGCGCCGCAACGCCGCCCTTAACTGGGTCTCGATATTTGGCATGCGGACTCCTTTCGCTGCATCTTCACCCGCAGCATGCCCAGCGCCCGATGCAGACGGCTCTTCACCGTCGCCACCGGCAACTGTAAGCTCTCGGCGATCTCCGCCGGCTCCATCTCTTCCTGATAGCGCAGGATCGTCACCACGCGCGCCGTCGCCGGCAGTGACGCGAGGCACTCTTCCAATTGACGGCTCAGCAGCGGATCCTGCCAGCGGTCCCGGCTCGCCGGCTCCGGCACCTCATCTAGCCCCGGACCCTTCCGGAACTTCTGCCGCCGTACCTCATCGATGCACCGGTGCGCCGCCGTCCGGCGCAGCCAGTGCTTCACATGCTCCAAGGATTCCAGCTGATGCAGGTTCTGATGCAGACTCAAAAAGACGTCCTGCGTCAGTTCTTCAGCCATCGCGCGATTGCCCAGGGAATAATAGGCCACCGAATACACCAGGTTCTGGTATTGGTGTACGATCTCGGCAAACCCGGGCAAACTGGCCATCTGCCTACTGAATACGCGCGACCGTGGCGAAAGACGGCAAGAAAAATGTCAAAAGTGCAACACGGCGTGGCGCAAGTGGAAGTCCGTGCGGTCTTCGACGGCCGCCGCGGCCCGCAGCACCCGCGCCTCTGACCATTCGGGCCCCATGATCTGCAACCCCATCGGCATGCCCGTCGCGGAGAATCCGCTCGGGATCGACATCGCCGGCAGCCCCAGCGCATTTGCCCCCCGCATCAGCCGCGTCGTCGCCAGCCGAGTATCTTCCTCCACGCCGTTGATCATCACCGTCGTGGCCCCAATCTCCGGCGCCGTGATGGGCGTGGTGGGCGTAAATAGCAAGTCGCAGCGCGTGAAGAGCTCCGCGAACTCATCGCGGAAATGTTCAATCGTCGTCAAGGCGTTCAGGTATTCGAGCGCCGTCACCGAACGCCCCCGCTCGACGTTGGGCTTCACCGCCTGGCCCAGCAAGTGCGCGTGTTCGCCCAAAGGATCAATCGAATGCGTGGACTCGGGCAATTGCACCATCAGCGTCGCCTGATTGAGCGCGAGCACATCCGGCACTACGACCTCGACCAGCGTCGCCCCGGCCGACTGCGCCACCTTCGCCATCGCGTGTACCGCCGCCACTACTTCACTATCCGCGCGATCGAAATAGAAGTTCTTCGGAATCCCAACTCGCAGGCCTTCGAGCGACACCGGCCCTTCCGGAGGCAGAAAGTCCTCCGCCGTCATCGACACCGGCACCGACACCGGCACTGACACCGACACTGGGTCGCGCTCGTCGTAGCCGGCCATCGCATTCAGCAGCAGCGCGCAGTCCCGCACCGTGCGCGCCAAAGGGCCCATATGGTCCAGCGAATGCGCCAGCGGCAGGCACCCAAACATACTCACGCGGCCGTAGGTCGGCTTGATGCCCGCCACCCCACAATAAGACGCCGGAATGCGGATGCTGCCGCCCGTATCCGTGCCGGTGCCGCAAAAGACAAAACCCAAAGCCACCGCCACCGCTGACCCACCGCTAGAGCCCCCCGGAATCCGCCCCACATTCCATGGATTCTTCACCCCGCCAAAGTGCTCGTTTTGCGACGTCACCCCATAGGCCAGCTCATGCAGATTCAGCTTGCCCAGGGAGATACAGCCCGCCAAGGCCAGTTGGCTCACCACGGCCGCGTCATGGTCCGGCACCCAGTCCTTGTAGATCAAAGAGCCCGCCGTGGTGCGGATGCCGCGCGTGGCGAAGAGGTCTTTGTGGGCGATGGGAATGCCATGCAGCGGTCCGCGGTCGTGCCCGGCGGCGAGTTCGGCGTCTGCTACGCGAGCCGCTTCCAATGCCAGATCGGCCGTCAACGTGAGGAACGAATTCACCTGCGCATCGAGTTCGCCGATGCGCCGCAGCCGCTCCGTGATCAATTCCACACAGGAAATCTTCCGGTCTCGAAGCGCGGCGGCGGTGGCAAGGATAGAGAGCATGATTTCTGCCAGCGTAGCAGACTAAGGGTGAACGACTTCGACGCTGGCGAATCCTTCAGCCACTGTGGGCGGCCGCAGCTTGTCCGCCATCTCGCGGATCGCCTCCGCGGGCACCACCCGCTCGCGCGCCGCATTCCGCCGCAGACACTCCTCAAGCGGCGTCGCGAAATAGACCGCCCGTACTTCGGCACCCGCCTCCTCCGCGATCTTGCGCCAGGGCTTGCGATGAGCCGGCAGCAAATTTGTCGCATCCACAATCGTCGCTGCCGCGCCCAGCGCCAAGCGCCGCCGCAATAAATACCGCATCGTACTGAATACCTCAGCATGAATCTGCTGATTGGTCGCGTCATCCGCCAACAGCATCCGTACGCCATCCGACGAGAGCACCGTGATGCCCAGCGCCGCCGCCCAGGTGGACTTGCCCGATCCAGGCAAGCCCACCAGCACCATCACCACCATTAGAAGGTGTACTTCTCCGCCGCCAGCACCTTCAGCGCAATCTGCTGCCGCAGCGCAATCGAGTTCACCGGCTCATACTTGGTCAGGCGCTTCAGGAACGTCAGGCTC
>JBBQQS010000185.1:0-9448 GCA_038215525.1 Bryobacterales bacterium | reverse complement strand
CGTCCCCTTCAACCAAACCACCACGCTCTTACGGCCTGCCAGCGTCGGTGTTTTCGAACCGAATCCGTTCTTCAACCCGAACGCCGGTGTCAGCGGCGGCTTCCCTATCAATATCTTCTCGCTCAACGCGCCGGTTAATTTCCGTAGCGTCGCGCAGAACTTCCGTAATCCGCTCGTGCATAAATGGAATTTCTCCCTGCAACGCGAATTCGGCGGCGGCAATGCGTTTGAATTGGCTTATGTCGGTAACCATCAAGCGCATCAGTTGCACTTCTCCGATCCGAACGCCTTCTATGTCAATCCGCTCCCAAACCTGAATACTCAGGCCCTTCGACCCGTCCCCAATATCGGTGGCGTCAATAACACCACCACCTTCGGTTTCGGTAACTATGCCGGTCTCACTGCGAAGTTTGAAAAACGCTACTCGAGCGGCCTGCAATACCTGGTCGCCTACACTTGGGGCCACGCTCTGGCTACCTCCGGCACCACGCTGAGCGGCTCGGCGGGCAACGGTCCTAAGGACGCCCGCAACTTCTCGGCTGCCTATGCCGACGCCGGCTGGGATATCCGCCACAGCACGACAGGTAGTTTCCTCTACGATCTGCCGTTTGGTAAGGGCAAGAAGTTCGGCATCGACAATAAGGCGGCGAATGCCTTCCTGGGTGGATGGCAGGTGAATGGGATTCTCACCATTCGCACGGGTGCACCTTATACCCTCGGCACCAATCAGTGCGTTGGTACTTTCAATAACTGCCAACCCGATGCCGTCCCCGGCAAAGATTCCGACGCCGCACCCTCCGGCGGTCGTACGCCGAACCAATGGTTCGACATTGCCAATCTCGTTAAGCCGACGGTCGGTACGCCCGGTAGCCTGGGTTTGCAAACCAATCGTTTGCCTGGCCAAGCCAACATGGACCTTTCTTTGTTCAAGGCCGTCAACCTCACGGAGCGCTTCAAAATTCAGTTCCGCGCCGAAGCGTTTAACTTAACGAATACGCCTCAGTTTGGCGGACCGAACCGCATCCAAGGCGACCCGAACTTCGGGCGCATCTTCGCCACGCAGGACGGCACGCAGCGCCGCACCCAGTTTGCGCTGCGCTTCATGTTCTAAGCGTTCCTCGTGACCCAAAACGTCCACCTTGCTTCAGCATGCAGTATGCTGGGCAAGGTGGCCGTTTTCTTTGTTATGCCCCTGTTACTTATCGCCCAATCGGAGGCCGCTGAAGCTGCCTATGCGGCCGGCCGGCTCACCGAAGCTCGTCAGTTGCTGGAGCCGCGTCGCGACGCTTCGTCCGCCGCCCTGCTCGCCCGTGTGCTTCAACAAATGAAGTTACCGGAGCGTGCCCAATCTGCGGCCCGTCAAGCCGAAGCTAGCGGGGCTACCGTGCCTGCCGTGCAACATCAATTAGCCCTCTACTACGCTCAATCCGGACAACGTCATTTGGCAGCGCAATGGGAAGGCCGTTACGCGCAATCGCCCCTCGCCGATGCGGCAGCTCCGCTTCGCGCCGCCTTATTGTACGAAGAACTGCGCCAATGGCCGGACGCCGCGCGCCTGGGTCGCTTGGCGTTGGCCCGGCAGGATCGTCCGGAGGTCCGCCGGTTGTTAGTGCGCACCGCCGAAGCCCTCCATAACTCTAACGAAGCCATAGCTCAGCAACGCATGCTCGTCGCCCAGTTACCCTATGACGAAGAAGCCCACGCCGAACTCGGCCAGTTACTGCTGCGATCTGCCAAGTTCAGTGAGGCCGCCACCGTCCTTGAGCAAGCACAACAGAAATTTGACAAGAGTCCCGCCATCGAATTAGCGCTCGGCGTGGCTTACTATTCGCAACGCCGCTTTGCCGACGCCGGTGCCCGCTTTCTCCGCGTGATTGACCTCGATGCTGCCATTCCGCAGCCCTACATTTTTCTCGCCAAGATGATCGACCAATTGCCGGGCCTGATCCCTGAAATCCGTGCCCGGGCCGAAGTCTGGAACCGCCTCGAAACCCGCAACGGTTTCGCCCCCTATGTCTGTGCCCGGGCTCAGCAAGCTGCCGGTGTTCAAGATGCCGAAACGAAACCACTCTTACTCGAGGCCATCCGCCGCAACCCCAAAATTTGGGAGTTTTCCTTTGAGCTCGGCCAATTACTCGAACGCGAGCGGGCCTACCCCGCCGCTGCCCAAGCTTATGAAACCAGCGCCGCCATCAATCCAAGAATTCCCGAAATCCACTATCGCTTGTCCCGAGTGTACGATCGTCTGGGTCAATCCGCGAAAGCCAACCAGGAGCGTGCCTTTCACAAGCAGTTACTCGGCACCCCCAAGACTGGTATGCAATGAAGCGCCGCGACTTACTCGTCCTCCCCCTCTTCTCGCCCTTACTCGCCGAAGCCGCCGAGACCGTCCACTACAAGAATGACCCGCCCTTTTTCCCGTACATCGGTTTAATCGAAAGTGGTCACGACGAGTTTCCGCCGGATCCGGTTATGCCGCCTCCTCCTCCGCGCAAGGACGGTCGCTTTGCAGACATCACTGGCACCGTGCTGACCAACGAGCAACTCTCCAAAGGTATCCCCTATTGGCTTGCCCGGCTCGACCCCGCCACCGGCATCGATATCTACGGCAACCAAGGCGTCGCGGTCGGCGACGCGGACGGCGACGGACTCGACGAAATCTATGTCTGCCAACCCGCTGGCTTGCCCAATCGCCTCTTCCGGTGGCGCAATCAGAAACTCGAAGAGTTCTCCGCCGCCGCTGGAGTCGACTTACTCGACGACTCAGCCAGCGCCCTTTTCCTCGACCTCCGCAACCTCGGTCGGCAGGACTTAGTCGTTCTCCGCGGGGCCGGCCCCGTGCTTTATCTAAATGACGGCCAAGGCCATTTCACCCTCGCTCCCGACGCCTTCCGCTTCGTCACGCCGCCGCAGGGCGCCTTTACGGGTATGGCCGCTGCTGACTACGACCGTGATGGCCACCTCGATCTCTATCTCTGCACTTACAGCTTCTTCCAAAGCGAAGCCCAGTTTCGCTATCCCGTTCCCTACTTCGACGCCCAGAATGGCCCGGCGAATTTCCTAATGCGCAATCGCCTCGCAAAAGATGGCTTCTTCGAAGACGTCACCACGGCCGTCGGGATGAACCAGAACAACAATCGCTACAGCTTCGCCCCTGCCTGGGCCGACTATGACGGCTCCGGTTGGCCCAGCCTTTACGTGGCCAACGATTTTGGTCGTAACAACCTATATCGGAACGAAGGCGGTAAGTTCCGCGATGTTGCCGCCGAAGCGGGCGTTGAAGATATCGGCCCCGGGATGAGCGCCTGCTGGTTCGACGAAAACGGCGACGGCCGGCCGGATCTCTATGTGGCTAATATGTTCACCGCCGCTGGACAGCAGGTTATCAAGAGTAAGTCGTTTCCTTATCCGCTCAACGAGGCTTGGCGCGGGCACACGAAAGGCAATTCTTTTTATCGCAACCTCGGCGACGGTAAGTTCTCCAGCGAAGCGGCTCAGTTAGGCATCGAGATGGGGCGCTGGGGCTGGTCTGCCGACGCGATTGACTTCGATAACGACGGTCAGGCCGAACTCTTCCTTACTTGCGGCATGCTCACGGCCGATAAGTCGCCGGACTTAATGGGATTCTTCTGGCGGCAGGTCGTAGCGCGTACGCCCGGCACCGCCACGGCCAGTGCATCCTACGAAAATGGTTGGAACGCGATCAATCAATTTATCCGCGAAGGCTTTAGTTGGAATGGAAACGAACCTAATCTCCTCTACGTTAAGCATGGTGAGGCTTATCGGCCATCCCCTGATTCGGGCTTGAACTTTGCCGCCGATTCGCGCGCCTTCGCCGCGCTCGATTTGGACGGTGACGGCTGCCTCGACTTAGTGGTGAAGAGTCGCCTGGGTCCACAGCTACGAGTCTTCCAGAACCGCTGCGGTCAAGCTCGACCCCGCATCGGCCTTCGGCTCGTCGGCACTAAGTCAAATCGAGATGCCATCGGCGCGCGCGTCCGGTTAAATGGCCAAACCAAGTGGGTTAGCGCCGGCTCAGGTTACCTATCGCAACATACCAAGGCTCTTTATTTCGGCACCGCGGAGCCCGCACAATCGATCGAAATTACGTGGCCTAGTGGCGAAAGACAAATGCTGTCTAACCTGCCTGCCGGCGCACTTTACGAAGTCCGAGAAGGGCAACCACCGAACCGCCTTCGTGTCTTTCCTGAGCCGCAGGCGATTGCGGCCCAGGAAGCTGCCGCGGATAACAGACCTCGTCTGCACGACACCTGGCTGCAGGATGCCGTCCCTCTGCCCGTTCCGCAGAAAGGCCCGGGTCTCTTCGTCCTCACCCAGAAAACTGCCGAGCCCCATCTTCCGGCTTACACCCTATTTCGCCGTTACCTCTTCGAGTATCGTTCTGCGCTCGAATTCCCGCTGCCCATGTTACTCGACGCAAGAGGACATGTCGTCAAGGTCTACGCGAAGCTACCCGCTGCGCAGCAAGTCGCCGCGGATTTGAAGCAAATCAACCAGCGCAATGCTCTTCCCTATCCTGGCCGCGCGTTGGCGCAGCCGCGGCGGGACTACTTTAAGCTTGGGGCTTCGCTGCTCTGGTGTGGTTATCCGGAGCAAGCTTTGCCGTACTTACAAGCCGTGTTACGCCAGCAGCCTGGTAATGTTCGCACTCTAGTGCTGGTGGCGCAAGTCCATCGCGAAGCCGGCCGTCTCGCCGACGCGACGCCGCTTCTCGAAGAGGCTCTCCGCCTTGACCTCAATTCCGCTGAAGCCTGGAATGAACTTGGCGGTGTGGCCATGGTTCGCCAGGACTACGCTTCTGCTCTCAAGCACTTCGAACAAGCCTTGAAGACCAAAGCCGGCCTGACTTATGCGCTATTGAACGCTGCCCAGGCAGCCGCAAAGTTAGATGACTTATCCGCCGCTGAGAATTACTATCGCCAAACTCTGGCGGCCGACCCGCAATCGGCGGAAGCCTTTCAAGGGCTAGGACTAACTCTGGCCAAGCGCGGCAACTTCGGCGATGCAGAAGCGGCTTTCGTGGCCTCGGTAAAGATTCGTCCGACGCTTTCGGCGGCTTGGAATAATCTCGGCGTGCTCTACTTACAGCAACGTAACGGCAAGAAAGCGATTCAAGCCCTGGAGCAGGGCATCGCCCACGCGCCCAACGATGAGTTACTCTACCTGAACCTAGGCCGCGTTTACGTGCAACTCGGTCGTACTGCGGACGCTCGCCGTACGATGGAGCGGCTCTTGGTGGTGCAGCCGCAGAGTGCTGTCGCCGCCAAAGCCCTTAAGGATTTATCCCATGCCCCTTAAGTGGCGGCTCGGCCTCGTTGGCATGGCTCTGTTCGCCATTGCTTCCTACCTCACCGCACCGCCGCCTTCCACAGGTGCACCGATCCTTAGCGGCGCCCGGGTCCCGCTGCCCGTACTGGGCCGCCTCGATTCTGCGTGCCGCGACTGTCACTCCGATGCCACCCGCTACCCCTGGTACAGCTATCTCGCGCCTGCCTCCGTGCTCATTCGCCGCGATGTCGAGAACGGCCGCCAACGCCTCAACTTGTCGCAATGGCAGGAACTGCCCTCGGTTCGCCGCCAGCGTTGGCTATCGGAAATCGCTAATCAAGTGCAAGACGGCGGCATGCCTTTGTCCATTTACACTTGGCTGCATCGCGACGCCCGGCTTACTGAGGCCGACAAAATCTTAATCTTTGAATGGACACAAGCCGAACGCGCCCGTCTGATCACGGAGGCCCCGGCGAAGTGACACGGCTAAGTAATGAACTTGACCCTGGTGGCGCATTCTTATACGCTCAATTTGAGGCGTACCGTATGCACCGCAGAGCATTCCTAACCATCGTGGCAAGTGCGCCTTCGCTACGTGGCGCCGCTGAACTGCTGATGCCCAGCGACAAGGCCGACGAACTCGGCTTTCGCATCATGTGGTACAACCCTTGCCCGCCCATCAATCCATCCACTTATCAGCTGCGCATCGGCGGACTGATCGAGAAGCCGCGGATTCTCTCGCTCGCTGATTTGCGCCGCTTGCCGCAGGAGACCCAGAATTCGCGACTAAAATGCGTTCAGGGCTGGTCCTCCCGTACCGACTGGGGCGGCTTCCGCTTCGGTCATTTACTAGATCTGGCCAAGCCTACGAAGTCTGCGCGGGCTCTTCGCATCGATTGCGCGGACAAATGGTTTGAGTACTTTGCGTTGGAGCAGGTGCTCTCGAAACGTGTGTTGCTGGCTCTTGACATGGCTGGCAAACCCCTTTCCGGCCAACATGGCGCGCCGTTGCGGCTGATTGATCCAGCGCGTTACGGCTATAAGTCCGCCAAGCTAATCACCTCCATTACCTTTGTGGAGGAGGGCAGGGGTAGTATGGCCGTCGATCTGGGTCCTTATTACACGCCGGATGGGCCGATTCTCCTTGGTTACGATACGCCGCTGGATTTAGGCGGAAAAACTAGGCGGAAAGTAAGTGGCGGGGAGATTCTGGATTATTAGCCAATGCTTACTCGCGACTTTTTGAAACTCGTCGGCCTTTCCATCGCCCAACGAATTCTGCCTCCTTCTCTCCTCAGCCTTTGGGCGCAAGCCGCGGAGGCGCAAGCCAAGGGGCGCAAGGTGATCCTGGTTACGTTCGGCGGCGGTGTACGCAATTCCGAAACGTTTTCCCCCGAAGGCCTGCGAAACATCCCGCGCCTCGCCGCCCTGCGCCCGGAAGGATTCTTTTACAAAACTTGCCAGAACCAGGGCGTGTTATCGCACTTCAATTCCACCGCCAGCATAGTCACCGGCAATTGGCAGCGGGTGGATGACTTCGGCTTCGAAGCCCCTGCCTCCGCTACTATCTTCGAGCATTTTCGAAAAGGCCTGAAGGCCGGTCCCTTGGATGCGTGGGTGGTGGCCACGAATAAGAGCTTTGCTTCGATGGGTTCGAGTTCCCAACGCGACTTAGGCTTGCCCTTTGGCGCCAACGTCGTCTTGCCTAAACAACTCTTACTCGACGCCGTAAAAGATATCGTCAAGCAACCTCGCCGAGAGGATCTCTCCGACCGCGACGCCGTCCATCGGCGCCTGGAAACGATTCTGCAGGAAGGCTACGAGGGCGTCGGTTGGACTATCTTCAAAGGCGGCCGCCAGATGGATAAGCATGTCCAGGTGGCTCTTACTCGGGCGCTCGGCGAGTTTATCAACGGCCCGGAAGCGCCAACTTCGGGCGACGAGCTGACTTACTTCATTACTCGTGAAGTGATGCGCGAGTTTGCTCCGCGCTTGCTGTTAGTCAATTTCTGGGATATGGATGTCGCCCACTGGGGATCTTATTCACTCTACTTACAAGCCATCACGCGGACCGATCGGCTGACCGGCATGCTCTGGGATGAGATACAAGCTAACGCTAAATACAAGGATCGAACCACCATGCTGATCCTCCCCGAGCTAGGGCGCGATGGCGATATCAATACCGCCAACGGTTTCTTGAACCACCGCAGCGGCGATCCATCTTGCCGCAACACCTGGCTGTTGGCCCTGGGCGCCGGAGTTACCAAGGGTATGACGGATCGCCCGTTGCGCCACGTGGATGTCGCCGCAACGGCTGCCGCCATGCTCGACGTGAAAGCTGACGGCCTGCTCGGTCAACCGGCGAAAGAAATCTTCTTCTAAACATCGATGCCTGTCCCTCGCTTCGATTTCGCGCAGGTACCGGTCACCTTTGCCGCCTACTTCAATGAGCAGTTGCGCGGCTGGGATACTCTGTTTCCCGCCGAGCAAGCTTACTTTGAACGCCTGGGGAAGTACCTCGAAAAGACCGATGCGAAGCTGTTCGCCGCCCTCGCGGCATTAGAGCCCCGCATGGGTGTCACTCTTAGTAACTGGCCGCGCGGCTCCTTTACCTTGCAACAAGTAGATTTCCTGAACCGGAATCCGCTGTACCCGGAATGGCGGCGAGTGATCACGGAGATCTTCGATCGCATCAGTCCTGAACTGGACGCCGAAGTAGCGGCGAGAGGCCAGCCTCGTTTGGTAATCGTGATCGGGCCCTCTGATTTGCCGGTCGGGCCGGACCGCATGTGGACCCGGCTCATTGGCAAGGGCCGTCGCGTGTCCCTCACTGTCCCGGACGAACTAACTCAATATCTTCCTTCGCTGCTAGCTAGTAGCAAGCTAGAGAGCCTGTCTGATCTTTGCGCCGCCTCCCGAGGACCCTATTCCTCCTGGGCCATCGAGACGGCAAGCAACTTACTCCCGTATTCAGCCCAAGCCACGCAGTTGAGTTACGATAAACTCGCTCCTTACCGGCAGCGCCTAATGACTGAGGTGCAGAAGATCGCCGAAGCCGGCGAGGTGCGCGGTCCTCGCCAACTCGGAGAGAAACTCAAAACGCTCTCTCCCCGTGGCGCTGAATTCTCGAAAGATCCGGTAATGTCCGAGTTTGTCCGTGCCACCCTGCTGGCCGGCAACGGCACCCTGTTAGTAAACAATACCTTCGTCGAATGGGCAAGTGTCCAAGCGCTCCGCCGCGCCAAGCCGGTGCTGCTAATTTCGAGTTTCGGGATCCGCAACAAGATGAAGCCGTTCAGCAGTCTGCTGATCTTCAACGACCAGGAGACGGCGACCGCGATTCCCACCCAAGCCGATATGCTCGGCTCGTACGTGGACCTGGAAATCTTCTATCAATATATCTGGCAAGAGGCTGGCAAGTATGCCGAATACCGGAACAATACGGCTTACTTATTCCTGGCGGAGGGTATGGACGAGATGCAACTCATTGCGCCTCCCGATTTTCCGCTAAGCGCCCACAAACTAACCTTGGCCGACCTCTATCGCGCCAGCCGGGAGTGGCTTAGGCTTGGATAAGATCCTGAATCACTTGGCCGTGCACGTCGGTTAAGCGACGATCAATGCCGTTGTGCCGATAGAAAAGACGCGTATGGTCCACACCCAGTAAGTGCAGCATCGTCGCGTGGACGTCGTAGCAGTAAGTGGGGTGGTCAATCGCCTTATAGGACCATTCGTCGGTTGCCCCATAAGTCGTTCCGCCCTTGAATCCCCCTCCGGCGAGCCAGGAAGTAAATCCGAACGGATTGTGATCGCGCCCTTTGCTGCCCTGGCTGCATGGCATCCGTCCGAATTCGGTAGTCCAATAGACAATCGTGTCCTCGAGTAGGCCGCGCGCTTTGAGGTCTTTGAGTAAGCCAGCCACGGGACGGTCTAGCGCGGTGCCGAGTTCGCCGTGGTCCTTGGCTAGATTCTCGTGGCTATCCCAATTCCGTCGCGGAAAACCATTGTCCGCGCCGCTCCACACTTGCACAAACCTTACGCCCCGCTCCACCAAACGGCGGGCGACCAGACACCTCTGCCCCAAGTCGGCAGTGACGGGCGTATCGAGACCGTACAAATCCCGCGTGGCCTTGGTTTCGCCCGATAAGTCAAGCACGGC
>JBBQQS010000184.1:0-9451 GCA_038215525.1 Bryobacterales bacterium | reverse complement strand
ACTTATGAATATGGACACCATCACCACCATGTTCACGCCCGCGCAAGCCGCGGTAATTACGGGGCTAAGTCTGCGCGCGGTGCAGAAGGCGATCGACGAACGAGTCGTACCGGCGAAGCGTTCGCGACAAGGCAAACAGATTCGTCGTTATCTAAGTCAGGATGCTCTGGTGTGCCTGCACGTGGGTTTGAATGGATTGTCATTGTTTCCACTGGCAACCCGTAAGCGCCTGATCACTGAGATTTTGAAGGGCCCGGCTCTTCGGCGAGTTAGCCCCTCATTAATCGTCACCGTGGATTTGCAGCCGTCCCGGCGCGCCATTTTGGAAGCCGTGAAGCTATTGAGGAAGGCCGAGTCGATGGTCTCGAGCGATCCAGAGGTGATGTCGGGAGCGGTGGTATTCAAAGGCACTCGTGTACCCGTCCGGCAGATTGCGCTAGAAGTCGAGAGCGGAGGGACACTCGAGGAAATCCTGGAGGATTATCCTTCTGTTTCACGCGAACAGGCGGATTTGGCCACGCTTTACATGAGGGCTCATCCGAACGCTGGGCGACCCAAAGCCTGGAAAAGCTCGCCGGCCTATCGTGCTGCGCCACCGTTCAAGGTGATCCAATTCGACATACCCGGTCTCGGCGAGTTGAACCGCAAGCTCGCTTGATGCGCTTCTTGATCGACGAGTGTCTCTCCCATACCCTCGTTGATATTGCGAATTCGTGCGGCTATGAGGCTCATCACGTAACCCGGCTGGACCGCGGCGGTACGGAGGATTTCCGCCGGCTTTACGCTAAAGTCGCGCTCCACGCTGGCCTGATTCTGTTCATCGGCCAAATGAACCGACCCACGCAGCAGCGGGTTTTTCGGGACTTTCTGCCTCGGATCAGCGACCTTGATCTAATCAACACCTTGGTGGAAGTGAGACTCGACAATGACACGGTGCGCACGTCGTTCCATGCAATAGGGTCTCATTGCTGAACCAGCGCCGGCGCCGCTAGCTCCTGCAAACAATGCGCCATCCAACGCTTGGTGAGCTTCTCCTGCACGCTGTTCTGTGAGAGGCGCGTGCGGAGGTTGCCCCAGTCGACGTGGTCGAGGTTCTGGTCCTGGTTGTAGCAGGAGAAGACCACGGTCTCTTCGCCGGTCACCGGATTCTTGTGGGTCTGCAGACATTGGCCGCAGATCTCTTTCATCATGCACTGCATGGGCGAGTTGATGCTACCCACGGCATGGTGGCCCGGCTTCAAAAAGGGCGCGAGGACAGTGTGGCGGGCGCGGGCGACGGCGGCCATCATGCCGTCCGAACCGATGGCGATGACGCGATCGACGTTGGCCAGCGAGAGTGGACTGGGGCCCAGATCGCCGCGGCCGAAGGCGGCCATGGCTTCGACGATGTTGCCGACGAAGGCCTTGTCTTGCGGGCGCGTGGGCGTCATGCCGGGCGCTTCGTCGCAGCACCAGACGATAACGTCGGCGGCTTTCTCGATCTCGTCGATCTTGTAGCGGTCGATAATCTTCTTGTAGCCGGCGAAGTAGATGGTTTGGGAGCCCGAATGGCGCAGTTGTTGGCCGATGGAGAAGAGCACGGCGTTGCCGAGCCCGCCACCGACGAGGAGCGCGGTTTCATTGGGCGCGGTTTCAGTGGCCATCCCGGTGGGTCCCATCAGGATGACGGGTTCGCCGGGCTTCAGGATGGCGCACAGGTCAGAGGAGCCGCCCATCTCGAGCACGATGGTGGAGAGCAGGCCGTGCTCGTGGTCGACGGAAGCGCCGGTGAGCGCGAGGCCTTCCATGGCCAGCGTGGTGCCCTTCACCCGGTCGGCGAGGGACTCGAAGTTTTGCAGGCGGTAGAACTGGCCGGGCTCAAAGGAGCGGGCGGCGAGCGGGGCCTTCACCACCACTTCCACAATGGTGGGGGTTAAGCGATAAACGGCGTGGACAAAGGCGCGCAGGTCGCGGTTCATGTCCGAAACCAACGTCGGCGCCGCGATGGGCGCGGTCTTGGCCAGGAGCCGCGACACCACCGGATAGCCTTGCTTGGCGCTGGCCATCGCCTTCACAACGTTGCCATTGTAGGAAGGATGCAGGTCCCCGAAGAAGCTGATGCCACGGCCATCTTCGCGAATCGACATGAGCACATGGGAAGCGTCGGGCTTGGCGAGACGTTGCGGTGAGACCGCATGGCCCTCTTCGTTGACGCTCTGGAACCAGCGGCCATCGAGGAACACGTTGGTCGAGTCCTCGCGGGCGAGCACCGTATTGGGCTGCGTACCGGCGGCAACCAGGATGGTGCGGGCGGGCATCCGCAGGGGCGTGCCTTCCTTGGCAAACTTGCCGGTGGCCGGGTCAAATTCGTGGCGGGTGACATGCAGCGCTCTGGCGGCACCGGTACCGTCTACTTCCACCTCTTGCGGCGTGACGCACTCGGTGAAGAAGATGCCCTCTTCCAGCGCCTTCGAGACTTCTTCGTGGTTCAGCGTGTAGCTGGGCGCGTCCATCAGCCGCTTGCGGTAAGCAATGCTGACACCGCCCCAGGAGTGCAGCAGGCTAATGAAATCGGGCTGTCGGCCTTCGTTGGCAGCCTTCTCCCGCTCGGCCCGAATGGCGCGGCCATGGGCGAGGAACTCCTCGGCAATTACGAGCTCGGCGGGCGTCCAGGTGGGCCCTTCGACGCCATCGAGAAGCAAAGCTTCGTGGCGATGGAGGAACTTCTCCACCTGCACGACGTAGTAGGCCAAGCTCTCGGTCGCGGTATCGATGGCCGTCAGGCCGCCGCCGATCACCACCACGGGCAAGCGCACCTGCAGGTTGGCTACTGAGCTCTCCTTCCCTGCCCCGGTAAGTTGGAGGGCCATCAGGAAGTCAGAAGCTTGGCGGACACCATTCACCAAGCCGTTCTTCATCGGCACCACAGTCGGCCGGCCGGCGCCGGCGCAGAGGGCGATATGGTCGAAGCCGGCGGCGAAGGAACTCTCCACGGTTAAGGTGCCGCCGAAGCGCACGCCACCGAACATGCTGAATTGGTTGCGGCGTTCAAGCAGAAGGCGAATCAGTTTGAGGAAGTTCTTGTTCCAGCGGACGGTGATGCCATACTCGGCGACGCCGCCAAAGCCCGCGTTCACGCGATCGTTCAACGAGTCATAGAGTTCGTTCACATCTTGGATGGGGCGAAAGGCATGACGGTCGCCGTGGGCGGTGACGCCGCAGACATCTCCTGGCAAGGGCTCGATCTTGAGTCCGTCGACGGCAACGACGGTGTGGCCGTCGTTCATCAGATGGTGCGCCAAGGTGAAGCCGGCCGGGCCCAGGCCCACCACCAGCACCTTGTAGCCGGAATCCTGGCGCGGAACGGGGCGCGACAAGTGCAGTGGGTTCCAACGCGTGAGCAGACTGTAGATCTCGAAGCCCCAGGGCAGGTCCAAAACATCTTTGAGCGTGCGTGTTTCCACTTGCGGAATGTCGACCGGATCCTGCTTCTGGAAGATGCAGCTCTTCATGCAGTCGTTGCAGATGCGATGGCCAGTGCCGGCGCAAGTAGGGTTGTCCACCGTAACAATGGCCAGGCCACCGATAGAATAGCCGTTCTGCTTGGTCACATTCAGTTCGGAGATCTTCTCGTCGAGCGGGCAGCCGGCGAGCACGGCGCCGAAGGGCGAAAGCTTGAAGGCGCCATCCTTTTCCTTCAGGCCGGTGGAGCAACTGTCCTTGCCCTGGTTGTGGCACTTGATGCAGTAATTGGCCTGGTCCAGCGCGCCGGCCAGATTGGTGCCGGAGTCAGTAAGGTGGAAGCCCTCGCGGTGGCGCCATTCGTGCTTCGGCAACGCCAGCCGGGCGACGCCATCGACCATGACGGTTTCGACAGGAACCAAGTGCTGCATGTCGAGCTTGTGGGGCACCTTGAAGAGCGCGTCGTGCTTGTGTTTGTCGCGGCCGGCTGGGGACAGGCAAGCCCACGCGGCATAACGCGCCGCCGTTTCGATCTGCGCTTTGTGGGCTTCTTCGTTCTCTAGCCAACGCGACACATAGTGGACGAAGTAGGCTTCGCTGAAGCAATCGTTGAAGAGCGCCTGCAACTCGTCGGCCAGCGCATGGCCGTTGATGGCCATCGCCTGTTCCTTGGTGACGCCACTGATGGCGCGCTTCGAGATGAACTTGCGCTTGAAGGCATTCATCGGCGCCAAGGCGTGATGCCGGGCCTGCAATTCGGCCACTTCGGGGGCAATGTCAAAGAGTTCGCCAATAAAGTCCTCGACATGGGGTGCCAGGGCGATTAGCAGGTCGGAGTATTTCTTGCGTTCGACGCCCACCGGGTTGGCGCGCCCCTCCATCAGTTGGTTGAAGAGCTCAACGTCGGCGGCTTGCAGATGGTCAAGAAAGATCCCGTCGAGCCGCGCGAGGGAGTCGCGATCGTAGAGATCGGCCAAGTGAAAATCAAAGGCAAGATGAAGTGGTTCGGCAGAAGTTGGCATTGCGGTTGGACGAGTAAAGGGTACCTTCTAGTGTATTCGATTCGGACGGAAACCTCGGTCAGGGCAAACAACAGGCGAAGGCCGCAGTTTTCCGCTACCTTCATCGATGAGCCCCACGTAGAGTTGATGCAGGAAGAGTTCCATTTTGTTCCTGATGACCGCAATCCTTGGTTATCCCAGAGCCGCACGCAACGCCCGCGCTTCGGCCAGCACGCGCTGGGCCGATTCCGCGGGCTCTTGGGCGACAGGCGCATGATGGTCGCCATCGCCCAGGCCGGCGTCGCGGTAATGGCGCAAGCGGTCCTGGATTAAGTCGCGCAAGGCTTCGGCGTTGTCGACGCCTTCAAAGCGCGCCGAGTGCTTCCCCGATGTCGTTCCATCCGGACCCGGCGTGCCACCGCCCGCGCTCCGCACCTCAATGTCGGCCAGCCCAAGGAAGCCCTGCAGCGGCCCGGCGGTGACGGCGATGTCCTGGATGTTGGCGAAGGTCATCGTTAGTTCTTCCACGCTCCAGATGCCGTTACGGATGCGCAGGCTGCGGTCGGTCACCATGTACCAGCGGAAGCGATAGTCCAGCCGTTGCAGATAGTAGGTGAAGGGCATGCCTGCCAGCACCAGGGCTAACGCCACCACTTCGATCATGATCGACAGGTCTTGCATGGGGCCTAGAACACGGCGAGTGACGAAATTGAAGAAACCCAGAATCAGCGCAACGCCGAGCAGCAGAAGCATCAAGTGCTGCAGCGCCCACATCAGGATGCGCCAGCGATAGTAGTTTTTGCCCGCGCGAAAGACCTGTACCGATCCGGGTGACCCATCGGGCGCATCCGGCTCCGGCGGCACCCGCAAGATGCGCGCCACCCATTCGTCAACCATCCTTGCGGCCCTCCATCGCTACGCGCATCGCCCGCAGTTCGACTGCAATTTCGTCAAGCACCGCCGCCAGTTTGGCGCTCTCGGTGGAAGCCGGCGTCGTGTGGCTCGCGCCGCGCATGCGGGAATAGAGGAAATCGCGCATGGCTTCGGGGTCAGTGAGCCCCTCGAGGGTCATCTCGGAACTGCCGCCACTCGCGGTCTGGATTTCGATCCGGGCTAAGCCCAGTGCTCTTTCAATGGCGTTCGAGCGCAGATGGATGTCCTGAATGCGCGCATAATTCAGCAAAATCTCGTGCCGGAACAAAATTCCCCAACTCATGCGGATCCCTTCCTCGCCGAAGACGTATCGCATGGTGTGGTAACGGAAGTACAGCAGCACGATCATGACGGGGAAGGCTATCGTCGTCCCGATTGCCTTCAGGACGTAATAGGTCATCAGCGAGTCTACGGGACGGGTGATCGAGGCGATCTGACGAGGGATCGGGTCCATTTGGGTATTGTCGCCGATTTGCTAGGCTGGACTGCGCCGGGCGAAAGTAATTTTGAGAAAACGTGACCGAAACATTTGATTCTAAAAATGTTTCGGTTGAGCGACTTCATCTTTCACCTGACTATCGCACGGTGAACGACATCCGGGTTTCCGAAGGGATCACCACTCGCGGACCCGCCATGGCTATCGACACCCCGGCGCCCGTCGCCGCTCCGGCGCCCGCGCCGATCGCCGCACCTTTACCGCCACCGAAGATTGCACCCAAGGCAGCCCCGATGCCTGCTCCCACTCCGGTCTTCACCGCCGTCCCCTTGCCCTTTCCACCGCCGCGGCTGGTAGTGTTTTCGGTACTGAGATTAATCACTTCGCCGAGGGCGGTGACGCTGGCCAACGTGACCGTAAGTTCGGCGTTGCCCCGAACCTTGCCGGCCGATTTCAGGTCCACAATTCGGAGTTCGGCCTCGCTGCCCACCGGGGCGATCGTCACCCCGTTCACCACCAGTGGGTCCGCTAGAGAAGCCCGGAAAGTCTGCCCCGTCCGGCTCGACTCGGACTCAATCCGGTCAATCGTTCGCACATTCACCGTGGTGCCGCGAGGAACGGTCGCCCCAGACATAGAAAGGGGCGCCATTGAGACGCATGCCACCCAGAAAAAGAGAGTGCTTTTCATAAAGTCCTTCCGGACGGTTACGGCTCGGCAATTTTTGCCTTGCCAAGCGTCCGCCCTCGGGGACTAGTGCACGCCAGGGGCCAACTGTCACCTTAAGCGCTAGTTGAAGATATGCCGATTCAATTCACCACCTTTTGCAGAATGCTGATCACTTCGTTGCCCCCGAAAAGCGTTTTCCCCACTACCACGCTGAGAAACTGAAAGCCCCCGTCACCGGCCTGTTTCAGTTTCTTTTCCATGGTCGAAGTTTTCGAAGTTGCCAGCACCTGGTAGATCACTCGCTTCGCATTCGGCTGGTGCTCTAAAATGATGGATACTTCCCGGCCGCCGAGGGCAGACTCGAAAATGGTCTGTCCACAATACTGAAACCCCTCGTCACCGGCTTGCTGCAGCTCTTTCTGCAAGGTGCCGGTTTTTGAGGCGGCAATCAGGACATACTTTCGTCCGGTGGACGGTTTTCCTTCCGCCTTCGCCATCACCACCAATACTTCTTTGCCCCCGGCCGCCGACTCGCCACCCATGACGCCGCCAAAAGCAAAGCCAGCGTCGGCAGCCTGGTTCATCTCTCTCTCCATGGTGGAGGTCTTGGTGGTGGCCAGAACACGGTAGTCGAACTTTTCGGCCAGCAGGGAGGAACTCAATCCCACGCTGAGTGAGACGGCAAGGACTAGGGACTTCAGTTTCATACCCTATGATACGTGCCCTGCACTGAAATATAACGGCTTGCGCGAAGGTTCATTCGCCTTAGTTCCCCAGGTACGTGGCCAAGATGGCCCAGCACCGGCGCAAGGTGGAAGAGTGATCGGATACGCGCGGCTAACCCGCGCTTGCGGCGACTTGGATCATCACCGGGCATTTTTCGTTACTCGATCTTAACGATCCCCCGGAGCAGGCGGACGAAGGCCGAGGTTAATCTCCATCAGGCGGCGGATTTTGGCATTTTCGGCCTGGAGGCGGAGTTCTTCGGGGGTGAGTTTGGGTTCGTTTGGTGTGGCAGGATTTTCGGGCGGCTCCGGACTGGCTTCTGTTTCCGAGGCGGTTGGTTTGGCCGGCCTTGGGACGCAGGGGTACACTCGGGCAGGCGATGCCCGTTTCCCCGTGGTTCGTTCCGATGGGGACGGAGCGTTCCCAGTGGGGCTAAGCTTGTACGGTCCAGGTGGGTAAGGCCACTCTGATCAAACGCGAAAGTGTGACCATCGAGCGATGCCTCGAGCGCCGCCCCAGGCACCGCAACCTTCAGCCGATGGAAGCGACCGTATGCACCGGATTGAGACACTTCACAGTAACCTTGCCGGTGGAGTGGAATTCGAAGCCAGTAGCCGGCGCTGGAGCCGCCGAGATGCCCTCGCCGGATGCGGCCGCGCGGCTGCGGAAATAGGGGCTGGTCAGGTGCTTAAGTGGTCTTAGGCTATTGCTGAGAGAAAATCGGATCATAGCGGCTTTGACACCGATTCTTTCACCGATTCTTTTTATGCAATTAGACACTAGGTTGCCCGATTTCCTCCGATTCCCTGGCGATGGTGGCGGTGGCATTTCGTCGATAGGGCGTTGAGGGATACGCACACTTTCTTTGGGCTGGGCGGTCGCTTCCGCAAGCGTCCCGAGTGAACCTAGCCTGACGTCGTCTACCCACCTACCTTTCCTAGCGCGTCGGCCAGAGGCTACTTGTTGGATGGCTGGACACTCCTGCTGGTCGACTTAAGATCGGGGTAGGAGGTTTAGGTCACCGAACCCGGGCCGAGAGCCGATGATGCTGCCGAATGAGAAGGTTCGTCTTTGGCCGCTTGCAGACTGATCGCGAACAGAGCGAGAGAAAGCCGTCGAGCTATGAATTCTGGCACTGTGACTGGTGCGCGTCTAGGGAGTGGGGTATGACGGAAGCTCGATCGTAGCGCTATTATTTCGGGATGGCCCGTTTTTTGCTTGTCGCATTCTGCACGAGCCTGGCCGTCGCGCAGGTGACGGTGAACCAGATCGTCAAGACGCCCCACGTGGTGACGCCGGGCGTGGACGCTACTCTCACCGTCGAGTATTGGCTGACCGGCACGGTCGATCGCGTGGCACTTAATCCCGTGTGGGCGAACACCACAGAGGTCGACTTCGTTCGTTCCGGGACGGGCCGATGGCGCATTTCCTTTCCCGTCAGCCAATGGCTCGCCGCCAATCCGGGGCAGCACGTTTATCGTCCCGTCATCGGTTTCGTGCGCTTCTATTCCGGGGGAGCCCGGCTGAACCAAGTCAACCTGGTCGGCGAGATCGCGCCGGTGGAAATTCCCCGCGTCGTCGTCACCCGGGTGGCCGCCGACTTCCAGCACACGCCTTACGTGGCCAACATCAATCTGCCGCGAGCCTTCCCCGACCCTGCGTTTGCCCCTCCGATCAATTTTCCCAACCGGATGGAGATCACGCGCCGCTTCTACCAGGTCTTCCCCGAAGAGTTCGATCAACTCGACCTGGTTTACGTGCCCGATGTCCCGTCTAACCGGAACCACACCATCGTGCAAAACAGGGTGCAAGGCACCGGTGTGCCTCTACTCCCAACCGGATTCACGGAATGGGGCAGTGCCGGCAGGCTGCTGGGTGTGAACGCCTTCCCCATCTCCGCCCTCTTCGACCATGGGGAAAACGCCAGCTTGCACGAGTTCGGCCACCAGTGGATCAATCAACTGCGCTTCGGGCCCTTTGCGGTGGGCGCGCCGCACTGGCCCATCTCCACCATGGCGCGCGGAATCATGGGTCTCTCAATTCCGGGAACCAACGCGGGGGGCCAGTTCTCTTGCGACCTGCGGCTGGAGGGCGGGCAACTGCGCATCTTCACCCCCACCGCCCTGAGAGTGTTCAACGACCTGGATCTCTACCTGATGGGTTTGCTGGGACCCGAGCAGGTCGCGGACCAATACCTGATTACCGATCCAGCAGTGGCCATCGCGGCCATTAGCAACGCCTGCAACG
>JBBQQS010000183.1:0-9453 GCA_038215525.1 Bryobacterales bacterium | reverse complement strand
ACCAGCCTATGGGGTGAGATGGCGGATCCGGGCATCTATCGGATGGAAAGTGTTGATTTGGTAGGGGAAATAAATTTGCGATTGCTGACACCTCGGAAAGGCCGAGGTAGTGATTCCGGCATCCAGTACAGGGGGGGTGCGGCGGGTCGAGCAGATGCGCTCAACGCGTGCGATGTGGGATTTCGTCGTATTGTCCGCAGTGGCGGTTGCAACAGGTCAAACCGGCACTGCGAGGTCGCTGGAACGGTTCTCGACGCGAAAACCCAGAAGCCTGTTCCGTCCGCGTGGGTTTCGGCAATTGGGAATGGCCTGGCGCCGTTTTCGAAGAACACCAGGTCGGGCGGCGGGGGCGAATTCCAGATTCAGGATCTTCGGGCCGGCTCCTATTCGCTGTGTGTGCAAGTCCCGGGAAGTCCATACATCAACCCGTGCCGGTGGAGGGGCACTCCAACCAGCCGTTCGTGAGGGATCATGGCTGGCGGAACGCACAGGTGCCTGGATGCTTCCCGGCCGGGCCATGTTGTTGGTCGCGTTAGCGCCGCTTCCTGTCCGGGACCAGTCGGCGGTTTGGCAACCACAGGGCGCCACGGCAGGCAGCATTTACTACAACGGCGGCAATGTGGGGATCGGCACCACGAATCCCGGTACCACATTGGAGGTCAACGGCAACATCCGGGCGACCAGTCCCGTCGGCGCATTCACGGCCTACCGGAATGACGCGAATCAGACCTCCCTGCTCATCAACCGGGGAGGCGCGGGAACCGATCAAAAGCTGTGGGAAGTGATTGCGGGGGGCAACGGTGATTTCGAGATTCGGAGTCTCAATGACGTCTATTCACTCGCTTATCCCGCATTGTATTTCACCCGTGGCCCAGCTTCCGGGCTGCTCATTCTACACATGCGCCTTCGCCAGCAAAGAGATCACGGTGGCGCGAATCTGTTTCGATGTTGGTACCCCTTTGCGGCAGATTGGCGCGGGAGCCTAAGCGCAAGTTGGATTAGAATAGCCGCCAGGTGAACTGCACCGGGCTTGCCGGAGACATCCATTTCAGAGAAGGTGCGAGCACCGCGCTGGATCAAAATCGAAAGGCCGCCGCCTGTACTCCTGACGCGCGGCCGCGAAGTCAGTTTTTCGCCACGGGCGCAGAAATTGCGGGGTTATTTCCTGTCGCCTGATTCACCACCACTCGCAATCGCGCATCCCTGCCGACCAGTCCCCTTGCCACATCGCGTTCGCGGAACACCGCCATCAGTATTTGTTTGTCTTTTTTGCGCCCGAAGTCGTAGGTCAGGTGAATCCGTCCGGCGGGCCCTTCCACTGCATCCGGATACGAAACACCCATCCGTTCATCGATCAACAGTCCTTTGTTCCAGCTTCGGCCGTCATCCTCGGAAAGGAACGCCGTCAAGTGCGCCCTTTGGGTAATCGTTGGTGCGTTGTGCCGGACCAGCAGCAGCCTTCCGCTACGCAGGCGGCGGATGAAGAAGCGCGACTCGGCATGAGGGATTACCGACGGCTTGACGATGCTCCAGGTTCTTCCTTGATCGGTCGATATGCTCTCCCCTATCCCATAGCGCGTGCGGACCAGCATCCAGAGGCTGCCGTCCCGCCGCTCCACGATCATATTCTCATCGCCGTTGCGATCCTCATACACCGGGATCGTGGCAGTTCCAATGGTTGTGAACGTCTCTCCATGGTCCGTTGACTGGAGAACCCGTGAACTCTTCTCATCACGCCACACACAGGTTGGCATCAACCAGGTGCCGTTGCCGAGCACAGTGGGTTTGTTCAGCATGACTCCGACGCTGATTCGCCGAGGCTTAGACCACACCGGATCGCCGTTGCCCGAGTCGCTCGTATGCATCGCGAAGGTGTGCATCTCTATGCCGTCCTTCTGGCCCGCTTTGCGCACCATTTGGCCCCAGAACAGCCACATCCGGCCCTGCGGGTCATGCCATAGCGCCGGATCGAATGCCCGCACCGGTCCGGGCCCGTCGGGGTCGATCACGAGCTTCAATCCAGTCCACGCCCGCCCGTCATCTCTACTGGTGGAGAGCATGACGTAATTCTGGTCGTCCTCGCCAACTCCGCCGCCGTACCATGCGACCCAGAGCCTCCCGTTCTTCGCTCGTTCCAGACTCGGCATACCCTGGTGCATTCGTTCGCGATCGGCGTATTCCGGTCCCGGCGAGAAATTGGGCATGGTTGGCGTGGCGGGGCTTACCATTGCCGACGGTACTTGCCCGATCAGACTTGCCGCAAGCGTCAACAATGGAATCGTTCGAATTGTCATATGACCTTAAAACAGCAGTTTCATCGCCACCTGAATATTGCGCGGTGTCCCGCGCGTCGTGGTGACAGCGCCGAAGTTCGCCGCGCCGAACCCCGTGGCCGGATTTCCAAAGGACGGGGTATTGGTGAGGTTGCTTGCCTCTCCGCGTAGCTGCAGCCGGATTCTCTCGGTGAGCGGCACGTTTTTCAACATCGCGAATTCGATGTTCTTCAGCCAGTCGGTGCGAATGGCCGACAGATTGCGCGGCGCGTTGCCCGGAGACCTCTCCGCGGCTACCGTGAAGGCCGCCGGGTCCAGCCATCTATCGATGCTCTGAACGGCCGGCTTCGGGTCGCCAACCAGGTTGGGACGGATCCCCGCGAACGGCCGGCCGCCAACCGCGGTAGTAACTCCGATGGGTTCTCCGCTCTGCAGGGTGAGGATTCCGTTCACCTGCCAACCGCCAATGATCGACCGCATCCAGCGGGGGCCGGCCTGGCCGATAGGCAGGTCATAGAGCACGGTGGCAACAAACCGCCGCGGCAAATTCAACGCGCTCAGGGAACGCTCGTTCCGCAGGTTACTCCAATCCTGAATGGCCGAGCTGCCTCCATTGACATTCACGTTTGCGCCGTTGCCCAGATGATTGTCCATCAACCTGGAAAAGACGTAGCTGCCGAGCATCGTCAGCCCCTTCGAAAGCCGCCGCTCCACTTTGATTAAAAGCGCGTGATAACTCGAGTCAGCGAAGGTGTCCAGCACAGCTGCTCCGCTGAACTGCGGATAGGTGTCCAGCAGCGTCGCGGCGCTGACGTTCGCATTGCACGTCAGGCGCGGATGCATGATGCCGCAGTAAGGATTCGGACGTGCCGCCTGCAACTGCGCTACGGTCTGATTCTCGATCGCCGCGAACGGAAGATAGTCCGCCGCTCTTTGCCCAGGCAGACCCGCGCCCCGGTTGGCCGCATATCCTACTTCCAGCAATACCTGCGAAGGCAACTCCTGTTGGATGTTGAAATTGAACTGCTGGCTCGATCCGCGCCTCAGGGTGCGCGCCACCGCGGTCACTGGGGTTCCGATGCCCGTCGCCGGCCCACCGGCCCCGCCCGGCGCGGGTGCCAAGCCTCTGGGGAACGGATCGGCGATAGTGGCCACCGGCAAGAAACCGCCCTGGATCGCAGCGTTGGTGGCCACCAGAGGAGAGGTGAAGTCAAACCCCGAGCGCCCCAGCGTCACGGTGTTGCCGGTCGTTGGCAGGAAGTACAGGCCATAGCCGCCGCGCACGATGGTCTTGCTCCACAACCGGTAGGCGAATCCGAACCTTGGCTGGAAATCGCCCTTTGATACCTCGCGGTAACCTCGCGGAATGCCGTTCTGGCCGAGGAAGAGCAGCCCGCCCACCAGCGGTACCCCGCCAACTGAGAAGTTCTTGTCCGGATCGAAATTCGTAATTGCGTTGAACCTGTCGGTGTACGGCCCTTCGTACTCCCACCGCAGGCCCAGATTGAGCGTCAAGCGCGGCGTCACCTTCCAGTCATCCTGCAAGAACAGCGCGCTGTGCCGGATGGTATATGTGCTGTCGGCGTTGAGCGTTCCGGATCCGCCGCTGGGAAAGCCGAGTAAGAGGCTGGCTGTTCCGCTGCCCAGGTTGCTCGCCGCCGTGTTCGGATTTGGTCCTTGTGTGAATCCCCGGCTGAAACTAAGGCTCAACGGAACATTCGTCCGTTGGCTGTTGTTCAGTTGATACGGCCGGAACTCGCCGCCGTATTTCAGCGTGTGCGATCTCACGATGTGGGTCAACGCGCCGCCGTAGGTGTGCTTGATGTCCCGCTGCCGGAACCCGCTCACTCCCATGCCGATTCCCGTAATATCAGAGACGCTAATCTGCGGGAACTGCAGGACCTGCATCTGTGCTTTGAGAGACGCCGGCATGCCCAGGGTGGTGATGTCGAAACCCTCTCCCCGGGTTGCTGCCAGGGCGCCGTACGAATTGAATCCACCGCGCAATTCGAGCAGCAGGCTGGGCCGCAGAATCTCCGTGTAGGTCAGTGCTGTGCTGTGCCGGAATAGCGGTGTTCTCGAGTTGTTTGGCTCGGCGAGAGTGCCGTAGAAGTCCGAATTCTGCAACAAGCTGGTGTCTTTTGTATACCGCCCCGAGATCCGGCGCGCGGCATTCAGGTTGTGATCCAGCTTGATGCCGTAGATGCGCTTGTTCTGCGCCGCGGCAACCTGCTTGTAGAAGTTGTTCTGGCCCGCCACGCCCGCTTGATTGGGAAGTGGAACCTGGTCGAGGATCGCCCGGGCCGTCGCGGCAATGCGGTTTGCGGGAATCGTGTTCATAGGCATGGGGTCGCGTACCCATGCCGTGCCCGCGGCGCGGGTGGTCAGCGGGTCGTACAGCATCACCTGGCGACCGGCCCCATCACGGGTCTCCTGGAAATTTCCGGTTCGTTCCAGCGCCGTCGGCACGGAGCGGGTGGCTTCGTTCGCCTGCCGGAACTCGAAGCCCTCGTAGTTAAAGAAAAAGAACGTCTTCTCTCGCCGCAGTGGTCCACCCAGCGTTGCGCCCCATTGGTTCAGCCTCGAACTGGGCAGCTTCGCCCCGCCGCGGTTCGCGAAGAAGGCATTGGCGTCCATCACCTGGTTGCGCAGAAACTCGAACGCCGATCCATGAAACTCGTTCGTCCCCGACTTGCTGGTCATCAGCACCACACCTCCACCGGTGCGTCCATATTCAGCACTCGGATTGCGGGTGATCACGCGGAACTGCTCGGTCGCTTCCAGCGACAGAAAGACCGACATGGTTCCGTTGGTTGTATTCTCCGCCGCGATGCCGTCGATCTGGTAGTTGTTGGCTCCCGTGCCTCCGCCGGAGATTGACATGATTCCGTTGCTGGCGCTTGATATCGGCAGCCCATTGAACGCCCCGACGGCACGGACCATCGGCGACAGCGCCGCCAGTCCGATGATGTTGCGATTCAGCGCCGGCAATTGCAGGATCTTGTCGCTGGAGATCACCGTACTCAGGACCGAACTCTCCTTCTCCAGTACCGGGGTTGACTCCCGCACCGTCACGGTATCGACTGTGTCACCGATTTGCAGCGCGAAATCCAGGCGCAGCACCTGTCCTTCGTCGAGCAAAACGCCGGCGCGGACCACCGGCTTGAATCCCACATGTGACACTGTCAACGAATAGGTGCCCCGGGGCAGCAGCGGTGCCGAGTAGTATCCCTCCGAATTCGTCGTCAAGACCCGCTCAATTCCGGTCTGCGGGCTGCGCAGACGAACCTCCGCGCCTGGCATGCCGAGATCGGAAGGATCGCTGACGCGCCCAGTGAATTGCGCGGTTTGGGCAAACGCCGAGAGTCCTGCGACAAGTAGCGTTGCCGTCATGAGAATTACGAATCGTTGCATGGTGTGTCTCCTATTTGTTGGTCTCGGACGATCGCCCTGTCGGCGCAAGCGCTGAGATCGGTAGCCCCGCCTGGCGCAATTGCACTTGTATTTGTTCCACTGGAACCTCCGTTACCGGCAGGCGCCGCCTGGCAGCGAATGCAGCGGCTGTACCGGCAGCCTGCCCCGTTGCCATCCACGTCGGCTCCACTCGCAGCGAATTGAAGGCGACCCGGGTGCTACTGAGGGCCACAGGGACCAGCAGGTTTGCGCACTCGGCCGCCTTCGGCACCAGCGCCCGGTAGGGAATCTCGTAAACGGGCGGCTTTACCAGGAATCCGCCCTCGTTCACCACTTCCTTGCCGTCCGGAGTCGCCAGCCGGCGGACCACGTGCGAGTCTACCGGAAAATTTCCGACGGCGATCACGTCAGGCTTCCGGGTATCCTCAAACAGATCCCGTTGCGTCATAACGTAGGCACCAGCCATCCGCCTTCCCTCTCGCGCGTACAACCCCCACGGCCAGTGGCCATTCCCTTCAAACTCATCCCTGGGCAACCCCCACTCCTGGAGGTTCTTCCGGATCGGCTTCGGCACAGCCGGGTCGTTTTGCAGGAACCAGAGCATCCGGTGTGTATAGCCGCGGTGTGCTTCCCAGATCCGCCTGCGCTCTTCCGGCGACGCCGTTGGATATCGGTTCGCTCCGGTGGCCATCGCCCAGTGCAGCAGGTAATTCACGCCATCGTTCACCTTCGTCTTGTCGCCGGGAACGCTGGAGTTGTAGCGGAAGGGTGCCTTCTCTCCCAGGCGCGCGAGTTCGCGTCGCAACAGTTCAAACTCTTTGGGGTCGTAGTCGCCGGGCCGCTTGATCGGGATGCGGTTCGCAGGGTTTCGCGTGAGACAGGCGTAGAGGTTTGCAGCCTGCAGGTGGTTGTCGCCGTCACCCTCCCGCACTTCGCTGGTCAACCCGTGGACGTGGGGCAGCAGCGTCCTTCCATCGGCCTGGAATCCACTGATCGGGCTCCGGTGAATCGGCAATACGATCTCCCCTGGCGGGTTCTTCAGTTCCAGCACCACACCCGCCAGGGATTCTCCGTGCTGTGACCGGCTTTCCCGGCCGATCACCCAGCTCACGCCCGCCATCGGGAGCAGGTCGCCATAGTAGCTCGCGTCGACGAACACGTCTCCTTTCACTCTTCTCCCGTCCGCCCCAATGATCTCGGTAATGCTGATACCCTTCTTTTTCATCTGGACGGGCCGGAAGTCTTTCCAGACCTGAATTCCCTCCGCGGCCAACCAGCTCTCGATTAGCCGTTCAAGGCTGTGCGGTTCCGGTGAGGCCGTCGGCTTCCCGTAGAGTGTGTCCACTTTTCTTCGCAACTCCGTCCAGAGTCCCCCGACGGACTCGGGCTTCATGAATTGCACTTCGCCGAAACCAATCGTTTCGGCAAAACGCCCGCCGAGGTGCGAGGTTTCTTCCACTAAATGAACAGAGTGAGCGCCGGACCGTTTCGCCGCGATGGCGGAGGCAATGCCAGCTGGCGTTGCGCTGAACACCACCACCTCGCTGGCTTGGGCGGACCATGCAAAAAGGAGCAGGGTAAGTGATCTCATGACCATAACTAGCCCCGAGTTTAGTCGGCCTCCCCTGCCTGTGAGAAGTGCGGTCTTGTTTCGTTACGTAACGAAAATGGGCGAACATGATAGAATTTGCCGTGTTGAAAGCCGAAGCTACCCTCTCCGTTGAAACCAAGCGCCGGGCGTTGGAGCAAGTGCTCAGCAGCCGTGCGCTTTCCCGGCCCGGCCAACTTCGCAGCCTGATGAAGTACCTCTGTGAGATGGAAATCAGTGGCAAGGGCCTGGAATTGAATGAGCATGACATCGGCGTCGCCGCCTTCGGCCGCCAGCAAGACTACTCCCCGCTTGAAGATTCATGCGTTCGCAGCCGCGCCTATGAGCTCCGCAAACGCCTCCAGCAATACAATGAGTCCGAAGCGCTCTCAGCAGACGTGATCATCGAGTTCCAGAGGGGTTCCTACGTTCCCCAATTTACCGTCCGCGAAACCGCTGGTTTGGCCCAACTCCCGATGTCCCAAGCCCAGGAAGACAGCCCTCCTTCGATTCAGGCCGATCCTCTCGCGCTGGAACCCCCGCTCTTAATTCGGTCACGCCGCAGGCTCCCCGCCATACTTCTGCTCCTGGCTGCCTGCCTGCTCTGCTTCCTCATCGGCACCCGGTTCCCTCGCCCGAACCCTGTCGATCCGATCATCCGCGAAGCGTGGGGACCTCTCGTGGAGGCGGACGCCAATGTGATGATCTCAATTGGGAGGAGTCTTTGGTTCGTGGTGCGTCCCAGCGGGTCCAAATTACCCGCCGGAGTTCTCAGCTTCCCTGTGCCGCAAATTGTGAAGGGGGAATTTCTCTCGAATGGAAAAGCCGCCGAGGGTTCGGGACTCGAGATGCAGTATACCGACAACGCCGCCGCCATTGGAGATATATCGGGGATTGTCGTCGCGATCAACACGCTTCGGCAATTTGGCGTCAATTACCAAATGCTCCCTGAGCGCGCAGGCCCCATTCCAGCCATGCGCAGCAGGAATGTGCTCCTCTTTGGAAGTCCCTTCAGCAGTCCCGCGGTTAGCGAGTTGCTCCCCCCTTCCGCCTGGAAGATCGATTTTGACGCCGACTTTGCCCAATGGGTTGTGTGCCGGAACTCCGGACCTGGCGATCCTCTCTTTGTTCCAGCCAGGAGAGAGGGCCGGCCCTCTTCAGAGGTCCTGGGACTCATAACCGTTCTCCCCTCACAGGGAAGCACCCCGGCCGCACCTCGCAGAACCGTCATTTTCTCCGGTCTCCCGTCGGTGGGAACGCACGGCGCGCTAGAGTATTTTGCCTCTCCGAAGGCGATGCAGGACCTCCGGAATCGTTTCCGGCAATCCGGTTTGGATGGCTTCCCTTCGTCCTATCAGGTGGTGGTCCGCTGCAAGGCGAACGACACCTTGCTGCTCTCTTCTGCATATGTCGCCCACCTCGTTCTGGCCAGGTAGCCGCCCCGCAACGCACCGAGTCTCAGATCTTCGTCTCGAATTCGGATCTCGCCGCAGCCAGGCTTGAGCAAACGCGGATGGTAATCGAATCGTCGAGGCCAACTGGCAGCCGATTTCGAAGGCAATCAATTCTCCGCCCGGCAATTGGGAGATTATTTGGAAGCCCTGATTTCCGGCAAGTAGCGCCGAAGCGCTACAACGCCTGATATCATTGGGCCCTGGCCGTGCTAATGCTGCGCAAAGCTTTCCTGATCTTCGGTGCGAATTTGATGCTGCTTTTCGCGCCCTTGCCTCTCAACAGCGAGCAGGCCGCCGGACCAGAGCCCCGCAAAGCCGGCCGTGTGCAGTCCAACGGTGTGCAGTCCAACGGTGTTCAGTTCAACAAAGTTGCGGCGGAGTCGGGCATTACCTTTCGCCACGAAAACGGGGCTTCGGCCGAGAAGCACATGTTCGAGACCTTGGGCTCCGGGGTGGGCGTGATCGATTTCGACAACGACGGCCGGCCCGACCTGTTTTTCGCCAACGGAGCCGACCTGGCCCACGCCAGGCCATCGCCTGGCAACGCGCTCTATCGCAATCTGGGCAACGGAAAATTCGCGGATGTAACTGCCCAGTCAGGTATCGCAGGCAATGGGATGTTCGCTACCGGCGTGGCCGTGGGCGACTATGATAACGACGGCTACCTGGATATCTACGTCACGGGCTACGGCGGTAATCAGCTCTTTCGCAACAAAGGCGACGG
>JBBQQS010000182.1:0-9459 GCA_038215525.1 Bryobacterales bacterium | reverse complement strand
GCTGCAAGGGGACGTGGGCAGCGGCAAGACTCTGGTGGCGGCCGAGGCGGCGATTATTGCCATCGAGAATGGCTACCAGGTCTGTTTGGTGGCGCCCACGGAGATCCTGGCCACGCAGCATCACTTGTACCTCAGGCGTCTGCTCGATCCGTTGGGCTACGTCGTGGCGCCGCTCACCGGCAGCATGACGGCGCGCGAGAAGAAGAAGATCAAAGAGATGCTCGCTATGGGCCTGGTGAACCTGGCGGTGGGCACGCACGCGTTGATGGAAGAGGACGTTGACTTCCAACGGCTGGGCCTCGCGATCATCGACGAGCAGCATCGCTTCGGCGTGATGCAGCGCCTGAAGCTGATGAAGAAGGGCGTCCATCCCGACGTGCTGGTGATGACCGCGACGCCGATCCCGCGGACGCTCGCGCTTACCATCTACGGCGACCTCGACACGTCGGTGATCGACGAACTGCCGCCCGGCCGGCAGCCGATTATCACCCGGCACGTGCAGGACAATGGCGTCGAACTGGTCTGGAGCTTCGTCCTGCAGCAGGTGCAGGAAGGCCGGCAAGCCTACGTGGTTTATCCGGTGATCGAAGAGAGCGAAACGGCGGCCATGAAAGCGGCCCAGCAGATGCACGAACATTTGTCGACCATTGTGTTTCCGCAACTGAAAGTGGGTCTGTTGCATGGCAAGCTGCCGTCAGGCGAGAAGCAAGCCGTGATGGATTCGTTCAAGCGCGGCGAAACGAATGTCCTGGTGTCGACCACGGTGATCGAAGTGGGGGTCGACGTGCCGAATGCCACGGTGATGGTGATTGAGCAAGCCGAGCGCTTCGGGTTGGCGCAGTTGCATCAACTGCGGGGCCGGGTGGGGCGCGGCGGTAACCAAAGTCATTGCGTGCTGGTGACGTCGAAGTTGAACGACATCGGGCGCGAACGCATCCGCACGATGGTGTCGTCGAACGACGGCTTCCACATTGCCGAGGTGGACCTCAAACTGCGCGGCCCGGGCGAGTTCTTCGGCACGAAGCAAAGCGGCCTGCCCGAGTTGCGCTTCGGGAATGTGATTCGCGACCAGGACCTGCTGGAAGTGGCGCGTAACGAGGCCATCGCGTTTTTGGATCATCCGCCCTCGGAAGAGGAACGGGAGCGCGCGTTGGCCTATCTTCGCGATAATTGGCAACGGCGCTACGGACTGATCACCGTCGGATAAACCTATGCGCGTCATCGCCGGCGAATTTCGTTCTCGACAACTGGTAGCCCCGGAAGGCAACCAAACCCGCCCCACGCCAGACCGTTTGCGCGAGGCACTCTTCTCCGTCCTGGGTGACCGCGTGGAGGGCTGCGTCTTTTTCGATGGCTACGCGGGGTCAGGCTCGGTGGGCATCGAAGCGCTTTCGCGCGGGGCCAAGCGGGCGATCTTCGTCGAGAAGCATCCACAGGCCCTGGTGGCTTTGCGTGCGAACCTGGACAAGCTCCGGCTGAACGACCGAGCTTTGGTGATCTGCGGCACGGTGGTCAAGGTGCTGCCGCAGCAGGCGGCCGATATCGTATTCCTCGATCCGCCCTACGACCGCGAGGCCGAGTATCCGGCGGCCATGCAGGCGGTGGGCGACTGTAAGCTGCTCTTGGTGCAGCACTCGGTGCGGTTGGTGCTGCCGGAGGCCGGCGAGGAACTGACGCGGTTCCGCCAGATGAAGCAGGGCGACAACATGATTTCGTTCTTCGAGAAAACTAAATGAGAATTTGGCTTCGAAATTCCACTGATTCGCTTTTGAACCATGCCTGATTTTTGCGTCTTCCGCAAAGCCGAAAGCCCGCGTGGTGGCATCTTAAGATTGAGGAAAAGAAGTTGGCCCGAAGGAAATCAAAGCGCTGCGCGAGCATGGCCACGACGCGATTCGTGATTGGCACCGCTTTCGACGGTCACCTCTACTGGCGCCTCGAGGGGAGTTCAAGTGGCAGCTAACTAAAGCCGTGGTCGAAGCCCGGCTGCAGTCCCGCTCGTCCTTGGTCGCGGTGCCGGGCACGCACAATTATTGTTGATAGGCTACTGGCATGACCGATGCGAATATACTTCGGAGGGCGCTAGATGAGGGGGAAGCCAGTGAGTTGAGTCGGCTGCTGGAGGCCGATACTGGTCTTGCGTCTCGCGAATTCGACTGGGGCGGCTGCGCGATCGGGCCCTGTGCGCCAATTTCTTATTTGGCGCAAGCGCGTTTTAATGGCTTCGTGCGGCACACGCGGTCCTGGGATTTGACCCGGATCTTGCTGGTTGCGGGCGCTCCCGTCGATGGAGCGCCCGGTACCGAGGAGACGCCACTGATGACGGCCGCCAGTTATTACGAACTCGAGGTAGCCCGAGCGTTGGTTGAGGCTGGCGCCAGCCTGGAGGCGCAAGGGATTGCCATTTTCGCCAAGAACGGGACTGCGCTTGCGCATGCTATCGAGTTTGGGGCCGTGGAGATTGTCGATTTGCTCGTGAAGGCCGGTTCGCCCATTTTGTCGCTCCGGCAAGCGGCGGGTGCGGGAGATGTAGCGGGCTGGCTCGAAGTTTGCGAGGACGAAAACGAGAAGGCCTTTGCCCTGCGGGCAGCGGCAATATGCGACCGTTTGCGCGTGATCGATGAAATCCTGTCCGCAGGAGTACCGGTGAACCGGTTTATCAACGGCGGCACGGCGCTGCATTGGGCAGCTTGGGAAGCTAAGGCCGATGCCGCACGGCATCTTGTATCGCGAGGCGCCGATGCCACTTTGACGGACCCCGAGCACAAAATGACGGCGTTGGGCTGGGCGCGTCACCGCAGCAGCCAATGTCCGCATGCCCATCCAGGCGGACACACGGCCGTGATCAAGTACCTGTGTTGAGTACCTCTTATCCCTGGCACCATCTTGGCTATCCTGGCACGACCAACCGCTTCCCCACCCCCCTAGGGAAGTGCTTTAACATCCTTCGCCGTCCGGACCACCACTTCATAGGTCTGGTCATACTGCCCACACCAGCCCGTCACCCGGACCCTCTGGCCTGGCCGCAACAGAGCCAGATCGGGCACCACCGTCGCTGGAAAAAACACCTGCACCGTGCCCTGCGGATCCTTCAGAACGAGCTTGTGCCCGGAGGGCAGGTCGTTCAGCGGCGCTCGCGCCACCTCGCCCTCCAGCCGCACCAATTGCCCTTCGTGCGCCTCATCCACTTGGGCCAGCGTGATCCTCCGTGGCCGCACCAGGCTGCGGCCCTTCTTTGGCCGGATGTCGGTGGCGCGCAGAATCAGCAGGCCATGGTCATCGGCCAACTGCCCGCGGACCTCAACCGCGCTGCCCAGACTGCGGTAGCCACGGTTCTGCGTGGCGACGTAGATCCCGGTGATGTCGTTGCCGAGCACGAAGCCTTCATCCTGGCGGAAGGAGCGAAACACGCCCGAGGGAACCGTGACGAAGCCATCCACCACCACCGTGGACCCCAACGGCCGCTGCCGCGCCTGTTGCGGAGAGAGGGAGAGCAGCGTCAGAATCAACAGCAGCATAGGGAGAATTCTATTTTGCCAGATGGCCCGACCCCGCCGCTGCGCCACGGGACCATACCTGGCCTCATGGGCGGCCGGCCGAGCCGGTGGCGCGCGAAGGCTGGAAGCCCGCAACCGCTCCTCCCCCTCGGTCGCGTCCTAAAAAATGGCACAGTTCAAGCGGCAAAGTTAAAATGGCACGGCAAAAACGGTGAGGCGAAAATGGCCGGCTTGCTAGTCGCTAACTAGAGCGGCGACTTCATCTGCGCCACCCAGATATCGGCCACGGGGAGCTGCCGATGGCGGCAGTAGATGTCGATCGACTGGCCGTTGACGTACTCCATCACCACATAGAGACCGCCCTCGGGGCTGGTGCCGGCGTCGTGGAGGAGGGCGATGTGGGCGTGCTCCCGGTGGGCCAGAATGCGGCGTTCGGCCCGGAAGAGGTCTTCCAGCACTTGGCTCGAAAAACGGATCAACTTATCGCCCATCGCCGAACGGTTCGCGCAACCAGGGGTTCGTCAGTTCATGAGCGGCGCCGGATCTCTACATTAGTTCGCTTTCAAGAACGATTCGAGCCAAGTATCCACCTCCGCCACTTGCTCCGGGATGTTATTGTGGCCCGTCTCCAGCGCCAGCAGTAGCTTCTTTTGCGCCGTGATGACGTTGTAGGCCGAATACATCGACGTGGGCGGGCAGGTCTCGTCGTTGAAGCCCCAGGAATAGAAACCCGGCACCTTCAGGCGGCGCGCGAAGTTCACGACATCGTAGTAGCGCGAGGTTTCGATCTTCTCCGGTGACCGGTGCTGCAACGCGCCAACGGTCGCGCGAAACATATGGGGCCAGCCGCCCGCGCGATTCTGCAAATAGCCGGTGACATCGGCGAGCGCCGGATAGTAGGCGGCCAAGCCTTTAACCCGCGGGTCAAGCGCGGCGGTGACGATGGAAAGCGCTCCGCCTTGGCTACCACCGGTGACGGCCAAGTGAACGCTGTCCCACTTGGGATGGCTGGTAAGAAAGTCATTCGCGCGCACACAGCCGAGATAGACTCGGCGGAAATAGTAGCGATCACGATGGTCGAGCCCGAACGCGTTGTAGTTGGCAAGCGCGCCGGCGCCAAGCGAATCATAAACCGACTGCTCCATCGTCACCGGAATGCCGTGGATGCCCACTTGCAGAGTAATGATGCCCCGCGCCGCCAGCGCCGCCAGGCCTCGATAGGGGCGAACACCCGCGCCCGGCACACTCAGCAGCGCCGGGTACTTACCCGGAGCCTTCGGCTCGCAGAGCACGCCGTAGAAGCGCGAGGGCGCGGCGGATATGCCGACGTTCTGCAGGTTCACGTGATAGCAATCAACCGCCGCGTTGCCGTACTCGGGCAAGAGCGTCAGGTTGGCATCGATCGGCAACTTGGCAAGCGCGGCTTTGCCGGCGGCCCAGAATTGGTCGAAATCCGCCGGGTCCTGCTGGGTGGGTTCGATCGCTTCGGGCCGGAACGCGGCGGTAGCCATGCCGCGATAGGTCTTACCCTTCCGCTCGAGCGTAACGATACAGCGCAGGAAGCCAGGTTCGGTAAGCGTACCGCCTTCAACGACCAAGCCATCGGCGGGAAGCGCCACGGTTTGCTCGATCTTCGGCGGCATCATCTCGGGGCCGATGCGGTAAGTGACCTCCAGGCCACTCAGCGGTTGGCCATCCTGCACGGCAACGATGCGGAAGCGGACGGGCTGGCCGGGGTCGTAGCGCCAGTCAGCGTGGTTAGTGGAGACGCGGATCTGGATCGTGCCCACCCGGTCCTGCGCGAACAGGCCGAGGGAGAAAGAGATGAGGAGGGCGAAGCGCAGCATAGACCTTACACGATATCGCGCTTCAAACAACCCCGCGAAACCCCGCCCAACCACGGCCCCAATCACAACGATTTAAAAACCACTTAAACCAATAACAGTAAAAGACTTACAGAAAACAACTGCCCCCGAAATTTGCAACCCCACCTGTAAAATGGATTTATGAGTACCGCAGCCCAACAAGCCGCCAGCCGGCAAAACTCCCAACACTCCACCGGACCCCGTACCGACGCGGGCAAAGCCGCTTCCAGCCTCAACGCCAACCGGCACAACCTCACCGGCCGCCTCTTAATTCGCGACGACGAAAAAGAGGCCTTCGACGAGTTCGAACAAAGCCACCGCGCCCAAATCCAACCCACCGGCGCCCTTGAGCTCACCGTTTTCGACCAACTTCTCTCCGCCGGCTGGAACCTCCGCCGCCTCGAAAGCCTCGAAGCCCACGCCCTCGCCGACTTCGTCAACGAATCCAACGCCCGCCAACTCGAACGTCTTACCCGTTACTGCGGTCAGCACGAACGCGCCTTCCACCGCGCCCTCCGCGAGCTAAAGGCGCTCCAAACCGCCCGCGAAATTCTGGACCGCCTCGCCAAGCCTCAAAAAACGACCTTCGCCCCCCTCACCGACTTCGCCCAACTCAAGCGCGTCGGCTTCGTTTTGTCCAAGCCCAAAACCACCCCCGACCCCACCCTCCAATGGCTCAAATCCACCCTCTACGCCCAGCCCCCCGGCTCCACCGCCTAACCTTAGCCTGCCGCGTCAGCGGTGGGTCACATTTGCTGTAAATCAGCTTGTCATCTGTGACCCATCGCGACGCGATGGCCTAAGCGGTCAAAGCACTCTAAACCTTTGCCGGCACGATGTACGGCGCGCGATACTCGCGGGTCAGCATCTTGTTGGCTTCGGGATCGTTCTTCACCGTCCAGGTCTTCTCGTCCCAGTGGAGCGTGCGGCCCAGACGATAGGAAACGTTGGCCAAGTGGACCAGGACGCAAGACATGGCGCCCTCCTCGATCTCAGCATTCAGGTCCTCGCGCTTGCGGCTGCGGACGCCGGCGATGAAGTTTTCGAAATGCGTGTCGCGCTCGGTGCGGGCTGGGCCAGGCTCGCCCTTGGGGCCCATAAAGCTGGTGTACTTGTTGTAGCCGTCAATAATCAGATAGCCGTTGGAGCCGTAGAAAGTGTTGCCAATGGTGTTGCCCGCGCGGTCGCCGCCGATGCTCGCTTCGTGGTTGCTGTACCAGTGGCGCACTTCGAATTCCATCATCTTCTTCTTGCCGGCCACTTCGAATTCGAAATTGGAGCTGAGCGTGTTGGGCGTCTCCTGATCGTCGTCGAACATGAACTTACCGCCGATGGAACTCACCTTCGTCGGGTGCGTGACGCCGAGTCCCCAGCGCGCGATGTCCACCTCGTGGATGCCCTGGTTGCCGAGGTCACCGTTGCCGGTGTCCCAGAACCAATGCCAGTTGTAGTGGAAGCGATTCTTGGTGAAGGGGCGCAAGGGCGCCGGTCCGCACCACATGTCGTAGTCGACGCCCAGGGGCACCGTTTCGACAGGCGTCTTCCCAATCGTGTTGCGCGACTTGAAGCACAAGCCACGGGCCATGTAGACCTCGCCGAATTCGCCGGCCTTCATCTTCTGCACCGCTTCCTGCAACGCGGGGGACGAGCGGCTCTGGCTGCCCATGATCACCATGCGGTTGTACTTACGGGCGGCGGCCACAATCTGGCGCGACTCGAAAACATTGTGCGAGCAGGGCTTCTCGACGTAAACGTCCTTGCCGGCCTGGCAGGCCCAGATGGTCTGCAGCGTGTGCCAGTGGTTCGGCGTAGCAATGGAGACGGCGTCGATGTTCTTGTCGTCCAGCACCTTGCGGATATCGCGAAAAGTCGGCACGGGCTTCAGATTCTTGCGTTGCAACTGTCCGATATAGCGCTCGGAGTGCGAATCGTCGACGTCAACCAGCGCGGCCAATTCGACATTGGGCTGCGAAGTCCAGGCGCCCATATGGCTAGCGCCGCGGCCGCCACAGCCCACCACGGCTACGCGCACCGTATCATTCGGACTGCGATTGGTCCGCACCACTTGCGCGGCGGCCGCGCTGGTCGAGCTCATCATAAAGTATCGCCGGTTCATAGGTCTCCTCATTCCGCAAGCCAAATTGCCGCTCTCGAAATTATACAGTCACTCGATACTCAATCTTCCGCAGGCCCGCTACCGTGCCGCCGTAGGCCGAGAAGCCCAGCGGCTTGCCGAGGTCTGTTTCGTCGAATTGCAGATCCACTTTGCGCTCGGTGTAGTCGACATCGATCACCACCGCGTCATCGATCCAAGCCTGAATCCGGCTCGCCGTGACGGCCAGGCGGAAGGCATACCAGCGGCCCTGGACGAAGTGCTGCACGCTGGAAGTGTCGTTCTCGGAAGCGTCGTTGCCTTCGAGATTGGAGAGGCCGACGACGCTGCCTCCCCAGCCGCCATTCACCCAGAAGCAGAAGGTGTCGTGGACGGGAAAGGTGACCCCGGCGAAGAAGTCCTGCCCTTCGAGCCTTGCAGCTTCAAAGCGAAGCTCGTAGCCGCGGGCGGGGAATTCTCGGGCCAGAGCGATGCCGGTAGTGCGTCCTTTGCCGAGCACGAGCATGCCGTCGCGGACCGTTACTTCGCCGCGGCGGGTGTAAGGCGCTTCTTTCCAGCCCGCGAGGGTGCGGCCGTCGAAAAGGGATGTCCAGCCTGAGGTAGGCTCGGCCTGGCTGGGCAGCCACGCGCCAACGGCTAGGGTTATGGTCGCGCGTCTCGAAATCGCCATGGTTCTATTATGCCGTGCTGCCAAGGGAGTAAATTTGACAGAGAGCCCGGTTCCGGAGATACTAGAGGTGTTGCGCTTTGATGAAAGTTAGAGCGCATTGCGCCCTTCCCAAGGGCGGTATTCAGCGGGAGTAACTCAGCTGGTAGAGTGCAACCTTGCCAAGGTTGATGTCGCGGGTTCGAATCCCGTCTCCCGCTCCATTTCTTAGCCCTTCGCAAACCCTTCGCGGGGGTTCCCTTTCAGTTTTTTCTTTTCGGCTGGCGACAATTGCTCAAACGCCCGGTGTTTGGTGCGATTTTCCTGCTTCGGTAAGCGCGCGGCCAGAGTATCGCGAACTTTCTTCTGCTCAGCGGTCATGGCCTCCGGATGGTGGGCCAGGTTCTTCCATTCGTTGGGGTCAGCAAGCTCGTTATAAAGTTCTTCGCCATCCAAGAAGCGCCCATAGCGCCAACGTTCAGTGCGGATCGAAATCTTGTCGGCACCATCTGACGTAATGCCGGTACCGTCCCAGGCACGCTTAGGGTCCTTCAGAAGCGGCACTAGGCTCTTGCCGGCGAGGCCCGGCTTGGGCGGAAGACCGCAGAGCTCAAGCATTGTGGGATATAGGTCGACAAACTCGACCACGCGACCGCAGTCGGCTCCGCCTTTGTTCACCCCGGGGGCGGCAATCATCAGCGGGGCGCGGCAGGAGCGTTCCCACAAGGTGAACTTGCGCCACATGTTCTTTTCGCCCAGTTGCCAGCCATGGTCGCCCCAGAAGACGATGATCGTATCCTGCGCGTTCGGGCCTTTCTCCAGAGCGTCAAGCACGCGGCCGACGTTGGTGTCGCAGAAGTTGATCGCAGCCAAATAGCCGCGAATGGCGGCCTGCCATTCGTCATTCTTCGTAACCCGGGCATGGTCGCGCAGACCGCCCTGAAGAATGGCCGACTTCGGCACATCGTCCAGGTCATTGGCAAGGTACGGAGGAAGCTTCACGTCGCTTTCTTTGAATTTGTCAAAGTACTTGCGCGGCACATACCAAGGCAAGTGCGGCTTCTTAAAGCCACAGGCCATGAAGAATGGCTGGTCATGTTTCCTGCTGAGCACGTCGGCCGTATAGCGCACGTAGCGGTAGTCTTCCATCTCCTCGTCAGCGATGTCGAGCGGGCCCCAATCGAAGTGGCCCTGCGCGGCTTTGGCCGGGGTGTGCGACTCTTCGGCCTTGGCCTCGGCGCCGGGATGGGTTTCGGGTAGATACTCGTGAAAGGCGTGATAGTCGGGCTGCGAATTGTGATAGAGCTTGCCGCAACCAAGGACACGATAGCCGTGATT